>LGTG01000059.1 GCA_001190015.1 Candidatus Burkholderia crenata | reverse complement strand
GAGCAGGCCGACAACCACGGGCTAGCAGCAACGGCCCCTTGGTCACTTCGCTTATATCTTCGCTTATATTCAACCCAACGCCGCCTTTTAGTGTCGGATTTGCACCTCCGCTAACAATGGCCGAACCTGAGCGTGAAAACCTCGCCTTCGAGCCGCCAGCGCAACACCGTCTGCGCACTCTGCTTCGCGACGAATAGTTCGGCGATTAGGATATGGTTTTCACCGACCTGGAAGCGCCACGTGGGCCAGGGGTCGGTATCGAAGGAAAGCAGGCTGTCGGACGGGTCCGGCCAGACCGAACCAGCGCCATAACGCTGCATGGACAGCGGAATGCGCGTCTGCCCCGAAGCATCCTCTAGCCAGGCCTCCACGCCGTTCACCAGCACCATGCGCCCGGCCGGCGGTTGCGTGGCTGTCAGAAGCAGTGCGTGGTACCTGCGGGTCCGTTCCGTGCCCGATGCAAATCCGCCAAACGCATCGGCTTCGAGCTATTCATCGTTGAGACAGCCTTCACTGGCCGGACATTCGAGGCGGGTAATTTTTTTGGTTGCTGCCGGTACGCTGTGAGACCTTTGCGGGCCTGCGCACGGATCTTGTTCTGCACGAAACGAGCTCCAGCCGAGCAACAGGCCCTTGAGCCCCAGTGCCTGCCGGCTCCATGCCCAGAGATCGAAGTTGTCGCGATGCTCGAAAATCAGGCCATCGCGAATCGCAAAACGCACGTTGATATGGTTGACCACCGTGCGCCCGGTCTGCGTGAAACGATAGGTCGCGACCCAGTTCACCGTTGCCGTCTGGCCGACGGTCGGGATGTCGCTGAAGGTCAGCGAAAATTCCGTGACGCGCGAAATCAGCATGCGCCACATGTCCGAAGCTTCGCGGCCTCACAGCACGCCGAACACCGGAACGCTGAAAGGCTTCGTAGAAGCGCTGGATCAACGCGGCGTTCGGGTCCGTCATGTTCGGTCTCTTCTGGAGGAAATTAGCTGGCCGCGGCTACAAGGATTTGATTTCGCAGCTTAAAACATGAACGTGGAAACTGCGTGAATGATCAGGCCGACGGCACCGCCCACCAGCGTGCCGTTCACGCGGATGAACTGCAAGTCGCGGCCTACGCTCAGTTCCAAGTCGCGCACGAGCGTGGCGTCGTCCCAGTTGCGCACGGTCGCGGCAATATGCTCGGCAATGCCGTCGCGCAGATCCGGCGCGAGCGACTTGAACGCGTCGCGCATGTGCTCGTTGATTGATTCACGCAACGCCGGGCGTTCGAGCCATTCACGTTTGTGCTGGTCGATGCGCGCGAGGAACGCCGGGTCCGTCTTCAGGCGTTCTATGAATCCTTCTACAGTCCTGTCGAAAGCCTGACAGCGCTCGTGTTCCGGGTTGTCGCCGATGTCGTGCAGCCACTTGTTCGCGCCTCGCACCAGGCCGCCCGCGAACTTGTTGCCGAGGTCTTCGGCGCTCAGGCCCACAAAACCAAGCATGCCGATCAGTTTCGGATATTCCTCGCCGGCCACGTCCAGGATCTTGGCCGCAAGGAGCGCCTGCACTTCCTCGCCATCCAGCCACTGCGCGAGTTCGCGCAAGCCTTCGTCGAGCAGCATCTGATGGCGGCCACCGTTAGTGTGGACAGCAATCCGCCCACCGCGCCGGCCAGGTCGAATTGTTCGGCGCGGCGGTGCAGGGCTTCGTGGAGCATCGACTTCACGCGTTCATCGTCGACGAAATCGAGCATCTGGCCCGCCGCCGCGACCGCTTTTGCACCCAGCAGCGCGGCGTTCGCCGGTTCCACCAACCAGACCGCGAGACGGCTGACAGGATGGCTATGTGCGGGATCGGCAGCCCGAGCGGGTGGCAAAACAGCGCGACGACGGCGAACCATTTCATCTTCTTTAGTGCGAGTGCTTTGTCCTGCGTTGCCATCTTGGTCCGATGGTTTTCTTGGTGGAATAAGGCCGCCAGCATGCCAGTGACACGAGAGGCAAGTGAATGGCCGTAGCGTGGCTACTCAGAGTTCATCGCGCTGGAGTTGCTGCAGTGCAACCATTGTGGCGCCGGCGGATTCGATCGGCACAAAGATGTGATCGTGGTATGCGGCGGCGACCACGTTGCAACTGACGTTTGCTCTGCCGAGCGCCGTAGCGAAGGCTGCGGTGAGGCCGACTGCCTGGAGGTCGGAGTGAACCGTCAGCGTGATCCAGGCAGCACGGAAAAGCGGCTGGATGCCTGCTCCTGATGCCTCGCCCTCTTCCACAATGATCGTCAAGCCTTCGCGTTCGCGGAACATCGCGAGCGGCACGATATTTCCGAGGTCATGGGTGAATGGTACGGTTGCGTACACGTAGACGCCCGGCTGGAGTTCGGGCGACATGGACGCAAGCAGCATGTTCAGGTCGGCGATGGGGTTGGTCATGGTTTGTTTTTTCGATCGGTTCTTCGATGGATATCTAGCGCGAACCCGATCCCAAAGGGGACCGGGTCAACGTGGTCTTATCGGGGAAGTTCCTCTCCTATAAGAGTTACTGAACCGCCTCGGCTGCAACGCTCCCGCGCTCGAGCACCGGCCGCAGCGCGGTGCCCGTGTGACTGCGCGGATTCTTCGAGAGCGTATCCGGATCGGTCGCGGCCACGATCGATCCGCCTTCCGTGCCGCCCTCCGGCCCGAAATCGATCACCCAGTCGGCTTCGGCGATCACGTCCAGATCATGCTCGATCACCACCACCGAATGCCCGCCATCCACCAGCCGATGCAGCACGCGAATTAGCTTCGCGACGTCGGCCATGTGAAGGCCCACGGTGGGCTCGTCGAGCACATACAGCGTATGCGGTGCCTTCTGCCCGCGCCGGCCGATATCGTCCCTGACCTTCGACAACTCCGTCACCAGCTTGATCCGCTGCGCTTCTCCGCCCGACAAAGTTGGCGATGGCTGTCCGAGCGTCAGATAACCCAGCCCCACGTCCTTCATCAGTTGCAGCGGATGCGAGATGCTTTGCATCGCGGAGAAGAAATCGACGGCCTCGTCGATTTCCATTGTCAGCACTTCGCCGATGTTCTTGCCGCGCCACGTCACCGCCAGCGTTTCCGGATTGAAGCGCTGACCATGGCAAACGTTGCACGGTACTTTGACGTCGGGCAGGAAGCTCATGGCGATGGTGCGCATGCCCTGGCCTTCGCAAGCCGGGCAGCGGCCTTCGCCGGTGTTGAACGAGAAGCGCGATGCTGTGTAACCGCGCGCACGGGATTCGAGCATGTCCGCGAACAGCTTGCGGATGGTGTCCCACATGCCGATATACGTCGCCGGACACGAGCGCGACGTCTTGCCGATCGGCGTCTGGTCGACTTCGAACACACGGTCGATGGTCTCGAACCCGGTCACCTCCGTGCACCCTTGCCAGCGATGCGTAATGTCAAACTTCACACGCGGCGCCTCGCGCGACAACACGCTCGACCGGTTGCGCGCGAGCATGTCGGCTTGCGTGGTCTTGCGTGCGCGACGGGTCGCCGGCGACGACAGAACCGAGCGGCCCACGGCATCGAGCAGATTGGTCATCAGCACATCACGAGCAAGCGTGGACTTGCCGGAACCACTCACGCCCGTGATCGCAATCAGGCGGCCGAGCGGCATGCTCGCGGTAACGTTGCGCAGGTTGTGCAGCGTCGCACCGTGAACCGTGAGCCAGTTCTCGGGCGTTGCGGCGCGCTTCGCGGTTGCGGTTTTTACGTCGCGACGCGCTTGCAACGGATGCTGGATCGGGTTCGCCAGATACTGGCCCGTGAGCGAATCAGGCTGCGCCGCGAGATCGGCCACGCCGCCTTGCGCCACGACCGTACCGCCGCGTTTCCCTGCACCGGGGCCGATATCGATGATGTGATCTGCACGGCGAATCGTGTCCTCGTCATGCTCCACCACCACCAGCGTATTGCCCTTGTCGCCGAGTTTCTTCAGCGCGTCCAGCAGGATCTTGTTGTCACGCGGATGCAGACCGATAGTCGGTTCATCCAACACGTAACACACGCCCTGCAGGTTGCTGCCGAGTTGCGCGGCAAGGCGAATGCGCTGCGCTTCGCCGCCCGACAGCGTGGGCGCAGCACGATCCAGGCTCAGATAACCCAGGCCGACTTCTTCGAGGAACAGCAAACGGCCTTCAATTTCACTGACCACGTCGCGGGCAATATCAGCATCGCGGCCCTTGAGCTTCAGCTTCCTGATCCAATCGCGTGTTGCGCTGACCGTCCAACGGCCGACTTCCGTTATCGGCTGATCGCCGAATGTCACCGCCCGCGCAACTTCGTTCAGGCGCGTGCCATTGCAATCCGGGCATGGCTGGTCACCCGCATCGTCCGGTTCCTGTTGCGGCGATGGAATCGTCTGCTCACGGCCGCGGCCGCCGTCAGAAATCACGGTGTCGTCGTAGACTTCGCGCTGTTCGCGCGTCAACGTGACGCCGGTGCCCACGCAAGTGGGGCACCAACCGTGCTTGCTGTTGTACGAGAACATGCGCGGACCGAGTTCGGGGTAACTCGTGCCGCAGACCGGACAAGCGCGTTTGGTCGAAAACACCCGGATCTCGCCAACGTGCTTCGTCCCCTTCTTGCCGCCGTTCAACGCACCATGCAAGTCTTCGAGCGGCGCCAGCAAGTGCATCACACCCTTGCCGAGTTCAAGCGTCTCCAAAAGCATCGCTTTCAGCACCGCTTCATCGTTCGCGCTGACGACCAGATCACCGACCGGCAACTCGATGGTGTGCTCCTTGAAGCGATCGATCTTCGGCCACGGATCGACGGAAAGGAACTCGCCGTCCACGCGCAAATACGTATATCCGCGTGTCTTCGCCCACTTCGCGAGATCCGTGTAAATCCCCTTGCGGTTCACCACAAGCGGCGCGAGCAAGCCAATATGCTGGCCTTTGAAATCTCGCATGATCTGCGCGACGATCGATTCGGGACTTTGCGCCGTCACCGGCGCGCCGTCGTGGACGCAATGCTGGATGCCGAGCTTCACGTACAACAGCCGCAGGAAGTGCCAGACTTCCGACGTAGTTGCGACCGTGCTCTTACGGCCGCCACGCGATAAACGCTGCTCGATCGCCACCGTCGGCGGAATGCCATAGACGGCGTCCACCTCAGGACATCCGGCCGGTTGCACGATCGAACGCGCATACGCATTCAACGATTCCAGATAACGGCGCTGGCCTTCATGGAAGAGAATATCGAACGCCAACGTGGACTTGCCCGAGCCCGAAACACCCGTGATTACATTGAACTTGCCGTGCGGTATATCGACGTCAAGCGACTTCAGGTTATGCTCGCGAGCGTTGACAATCCGCACCACGTCTTCACCCTGCAATGCGCGCCGCGCCGCCGCGACTTCAGCGGCCAGTTGCAGCGGAACACCCGCTGCGCGCTTCTGCGCCGCGCCGGGCGCCATCGCTTCTTCGTAGTCGAGCAGCGCCTTGCCGGTATGCGATTGTTCGCATGCCGAAACATCGTCCGGCGTGCCGACGCAGACCACCATACCACCCGCATCGCCGCCTTCCGGACCGAGATCGATGATCCAGTCGGCCGCGCGGATCACGTCAAGGTTGTGCTCGATCACGATCAGCGAATGGCCGCGTTCCAACAGGCGTCGCAACGCCTGCATCAGCTTGGCGATATCGTCGAAATGCAAGCCCGTTGTGGGCTCGTCGAACATGAACAGGCGGCCTGGCTGGTTGCCGCTCGCTTGCGCCGTTTCCGCGAGGAAACCCGCCAGTTTCAGGCGCTGTGCTTCGCCGCCGGACAGTGTTGGGACCGGTTGCCCAAGTTTCACATATTCCAGCCCAACATCAACAATTGGCTGCAGCACCCGCAGCACTTCCTTGTCTTTCGCAAAGCACGCAACGGCTTCGCTGACGGTCAGGTCAAGTACATCCGCCACGCTGAGCGACTTGCCGTCGCGCTCGATCTGCACATCCAGGATTTCTGCCCGATACCGCCGCCCATCGCAATCCGGGCAGCGCAAATAGACGTCGCTCAGGAACTGCATCTCGACGTGTTCGAAACCCGAACCGCCGCAAGTCGGGCAACGGCCATCGCCGGAATTGAAGCTGAACATTCCTGCGCTATAACCACGTTGCGCGGCTAGCGGCGCTTTTGCAAACAGCTTGCGGATCTTGTCGAACGCGCCGACATAACTCGCCGGATTCGAACGCGCCGTGCGGCCGATCGGCGATTGATCGACGAAGATCACTTCGCTCAACGCATCGGCGCCCTTCAACGCGCGGAATGCGCCCGGCGATTCGGTCACCTTGCCGAAATAACGCAGCAACGCGGGGGCGAGCACGTCCTGGATCAGCGTCGATTTACCCGACCCTGACACACCCGTCACGCACACCAGCCGCTGCAACGGGATCTCGACCGTGACATCGCGCAGGTTGTGTTGGGTCGCGCCTTCGAGCACGAGCAGCGGCGTCTTTGCATCGACTGCGCGACGCTGCCAGTTCGATGCATGCGCAACATGCTTGCGGCCATCGAGGTACGCACCCGTCAGCGTATCGCTATGCTCGATTTCGTTTGGTGAACCGTCATAGACAATCTCGCCGCCGCGTTCGCCCGGCCCCGGACCCATGTCGATAAGACGATCCGCCGCGAGCATCACCGAAGGGTCGTGCTCCACCACCACGAGCGTATTGCCCGCATCGCGCAACCGGTGCATGGCTTCGACAATCCGGTTCAGGTCGCGCGAATGCAAGCCGATGCTCGGTTCATCGAGCACGAACAGCGTGTTCACTAGCGACGTGCCAAGCGCGGTCGTCAGGTTGATCCGCTGCACTTCGCCACCGGACAACGTGCGGCTCTGGCGATCCAACGTGAGGTAACCCAGGCCGACATCGCAGAGATATTTCAGGCGCGTGCGGACTTCGTTGTGCAGGAGCTTGAGCGCGTCGTCGAGCAGCGTGCTTGGCAAGGTCAGCGAGTCGAAGAAGCGGCGGATGCGGTCAATCGGCATCAGCATCAGATCGTGCAGCGTAAGACCCGGCAGCGCTTCGAGTTGCGAACGCGTCCACTCCACGCCCGTGGGCAGGAAACGATCGGCCGGCTTCAGTACGGCGTCTGCTTGCTCCTTCGTGCCGAGACGCCATAACAGCGCTTCGGTCTTGAGGCGCGCGCCCTCGCACGTCGGGCATTTCGTGTAGCTGCGGTATTTCGACAGCAACACGCGGATGTGCATCTTGTACGTTTTAGATTCTAGGTAATCGAAGAAACGCTGCACCCCGTACCACTGGTTTTGCCACTTGCCGGACCAGTCGGGCGAACCGTTGATCACCCAGTCCCGCTCCTTCTGCGTCAGTTCGCTCCAGGACACGCCAAGCCGGATTCCCGCTTTCGCGCCGTAGCGCAGCAGGTCGTCCTGATTCTCTTTCCATGCGGGCGTTTGCAGCGTCTTAATCGCGCCGCCGCGCAGCGTCTTGCGTTCGTCGGGAATCACGAGGCCAAGATCCACGCTGATCACCCGGCCGAAACCGCGGCACGTTTCGCATGCGCCATACGCCGAGTTGAACGAGAACAACGCGGGTTGCGGATCGGCGTAGCGGATGTCGCTTTCCGGGCTGTGCAAACCCGTGGAGAAGCGCCACGTGGGCGCGTCAATGGGTTTGTCCGTGTCCTCCGCGCCCGGCTCTGGCAGTACGTAGACATTGACGCGGCCCGTGCCGCGCAGCAACGCGCTTTCAATTGCCTCCAGCGCCCGCGACCGCTCCGTGTTCTGCAAGCGGAACCGGTCTGCGACCACGTCGAGCATTTGCCGGCAGTCCACGTGCCGCTTTGCCTGCACGCGCGTATAACCGCTGGCGGAAAGCCACTGCGCGACTTCGTCGTCTCTGGCGGACTCGGGCAGTTCCACCGGAAATGTGATCGCGATCCGCGGATCATTCGCCTTCGTGCGCTCGAGCAATTCGACGTAGATAGTCTCCGGCGTGTCGTGCCGGACCTGATGCGAAGTTTTTTTATCGAAGAGCTCGGCGGCGCGTGCGTAGAACAGCTTCAGGTGATCGTTCAGCTCGGTCATCGTGCCGACGGTCGAACGCGAACTGCGCACCGGATTGGTCTGGTCGATAGCGATTGCCGGCGGCACGCCGTCCACGCGATCCACTTGCGGACGGTCCATCCGGTCGAGGAATTGCCGCGCATACGTGCTGAACGTTTCGACGTAGCGACGCTGGCCTTCGGCATAGAGCGAATCGAACACGAGGCTCGATTTTCCCGAGCCGGAAGGACCGGTCACCACGGTCATCTGACCTGTGTGAAGGTCCAGATCGATGTTCTTGAGATTGTGCTGGCGAGCGCCGCGAATGCGGATTGCGTTGTTGGATGCCAATTTTTCCTAACCGGTTCAATAAGTTAGATCGTCCGCCAGTGCGCTTGCGCGAAGCGTGGCCCGCGCTGGGAAGCCGCCGTTCGACACGCATTAGCGAGATAACAGCCGATGGAGTCGAAACTATATATACAGTTTTTTCGACAGGGCCCGGGATGGCGAAAAAACGGTCGGGGAGGACATGTAACCCGAGATCGTTGGAGACATTAGTACCGGCGCCGATCATCCTGTTCCTGTTAATCCGGATACCTGTATAACGTTACTACTTTACCGGATAGCTTATGCGCCGAGAGTAGCCTCCATTCATCGTTGATCTGGAGGATATCCATGCGTGTATTCGTTACTGGTGCGACCGGCTTTGTCGGCTCCGCCGTGGTTCGGGAACTGCTCGCCGCAGGGCATACGGTGCTCGGTCTGGCCCGCTCGGATGCCTCGGCTGCGTCGCTTGCCGCGACCGGAGCGGACGTGCATCGTGGTTCGCTCGAAGATCTCGACAGCCTGCAAAGCCGCGGCCGCCGCGGACGGCGTGATTCACACGGGCTTCAACCACGACTTCTCGAAATTTGCCGAGAACTGCGAGATGGACCAGCGCGCCATCGAGACACTCGGCGCCACGCTCGCGGGCTCCGAGCGCCCGCTGCTTGTTTACCTTCCGGGGGGGTCGCCATCCTCGCGCCGGGCCGGGCGGCAACGGAGGCGAACGAGCCGGTGCCGACTTCCGCCGTCTATCCCCGTGTTTCAGAAGTGACGGCTGCTTCGCTGGCGGCACGCGGCGTGTGCGCGTCGGTGGTCCGCCTGCCACCGTCGGTCCATCGCAGTGGCGATCATGGTTTCGTGCCGCGCCTGATTGGCTTCGCACGTGACAAAGGCGTCTCGGCCTATCTGGGCGATGGCCTCAACCGTTGGCCCGCCGTTCATCGGCTCGATTCTTGCCCGTGTCTATCTGTTAGCGGCGGTGCAAATCCGACATTAAACGGCGGCGTTAGGTTGAATAGAAGCGAAGTGACCAGGGGCCGTTG
>LGTG01000058.1 GCA_001190015.1 Candidatus Burkholderia crenata | reverse complement strand
CCATTTAACACTTCCAAATTTCGAGATGTTGCAACGACCGGTTGAATTCGCCCTACGGTGCGTCGTTAAACGAAAAAAGCAGGCCAAAAAAGAACCTGCTTCTAGGAATTCACACGGCGTTGATGCTCATGGTCACCGGGTATCGAACCAGCACTTCTATCTCACACCACCGCGGTTTCAGCACTCGCACGCTCGATCTCGATCCGGCTCTCGTGGAACCCGGACACCAACTCGCGATGCGCGACGCTGACAATTGCGGCGTTCGGTAACGCATTGATAATCGCCGTATAGACCAGCATCTCGTTCTCGGCATCGAGCGCGCTGGTGGCTTCATCGAGGAACATGAAGTCGGGCTTGTGCAGCAACACGCGGGCAGCCGCCAGCCGTTGTTGCTCGCCCGGCGACAACATCTTCGCCCAGTGTCCCGACTCCTCCAGGCGCGTGCCGTACGCTTTCAGGTTGCAGGTGCGCAAGGCTTCACGGCAGGCTTTATCGGAGAAGACTTCCGCTGCCGACGGATAAGTCAACGCCGCCTTCAACGTGCCGATCGGCAAGTAACTTTGCTGCGGAATGAACATCAGTTTGGCGTCGACGGGGGCGTCGATCGTGCCGCCACCGAACGGCCACAGGCCGGCCAGCGCCCGCATCAACGTACTCTTGCCCGAGCCGGACGGACCTTGCGCCAGCCAGCGCGAGCCCGGCTTCACCACCACATCCACGACGTTCGCGAGCGGCGTACCGTTCGGCAACGCGAGCTTCAACCCGGTCGTGGTCAGCGCGCTGGTGCTAGTGTAATGCAGGTTGATGCCGCCGTAGGCAGTCGCCGGCGAAATCGCTTCCTTGATGTGGGTGGAGCGCATGACACGCTTGAATTCGCGCAGCCGGTTCACGGTGGCGCGCCATTCGACCAAGGTCGAGTAACTGTTGATGAACCATGAAAACGAGTCGCTGACCGTGCCGAATGCCGAGCTGATCTGCATCAGCACGCCGAACGAGAACGCGCCAGCGAAGTAGCGGGGCGCTGCGACCATGATCGGAAAAATAATGGCGATCTGGCCGTAGAAGGACAGCACGAAGGTCATCCGCTTCGTGTATTTCATGATCTGCCAGTAGTTCTGGCGGATCGTCTGGAAGATGGTCTTCGCGTTTTGGGTTTCCATCGGGACACCGTCGTAGAAGACTATCTGCTCGGCGTTCTCGCGAATGCGGATCAGGCCGAAACGGAAGTTGGCTTCCACTTTCTGCGCCTGGTAATTGACCGATACCAACGGATGGCCAAAGCGCTGTATCACGAGCGAGCCGAGCACCGCGTACAGCGCGGCGGCCCAAACCATGTAGCCCGGAATGGTGATTGGTGTGCCGAACAACGAGAAGGTCAGCGCACCAGCCAGCGTCCACAGGATCGTGATGAAGGTGACGAGCGTGACGAGCGTGGACAACAAATCCAGCGACAACGCCAGCGTGGTTGTGGCGAACGACTGCAGGTCGTCGCTGATCCGCTGGTCGGGGTTATCGGCGAGACGATCGCGTTCTATGCGATAGAAAGCTTTGTCTCCGAGCCATTGTTCGAGGTATCGGTGCGTTAGCCACTGGCGCCACCGGAAGCCGAGCATCTGGCGCAGGTACCGGCCGTACACGGTGAGCAGGATGTACGCGAACGCGAGTCCCGTGAAGACCAGCAGCAACTGCGGAAAATCGTGGACGTTTTTGCTCTGCAGCGCGTTGTAGAAATCCGCGTTCCATTTGTTCAGGCGGACGTTGATGTACACGACTGTCATGTTGATCGCGATGATCGCGATCAACAAAAGCCATGCAATGCCCCGTTCTTCCGATATCCAGTAAGGCTTGATAAGACTCCACGCCGACACTTTGTCGCAGTTTTGTTCTGTGTTGCCGGGAGGTCTGGTGGTCATGAGCTTCCTGAAGACGTGCCGGCTCGGCGGCAGATTGTAACTTGGCGGTATCGATGCGGATGGTCCTTCTCCGTCTCAACGATCGTGAGAGACCGTTAAAGTCGGCGCGCCGGAGCATTGTTTCGGGCGTGGCTTAATTGTTCCTTAATCTTCGCCCGGCTGAGCTGCCAACGCAATGCAACAACGAGGCGCTTGCCGTACGCGTGTGCTGCAGACGAGTCCCGCTGTTCGCGGCATTGTGCCAGAGTGCGCGCAGCGGGAACGAAAGGGAAGACGGTCCGGTTCCGTTTGCTCCAGCCCCTGGCTTTTCCCCGTTTGCGGGGCGTTTCGCTTTTATGTTTTAATGATCGACGATGAAACAAAGGGTGCTTCGGCACGCGTCTCCCGACTCATGAGAATGGAAGGGGAAAACGCGCGGTGAGGCTGAGAGAGTCCCTTTAGAGTCCCTTTGCACCCGATCCGGGTAATACCGGCGAGGGAAGTTTCCGGAAACCGCCGCGTTTCCAGTTTCTTCCAGTATTGGCTGCTCAGGAGTCGCAGGTTATGCGCTCCCAGGCCGCTTTCTCGCCGTGGTTTCGTCCCTGAAACAGGTTTTGTGCGCCGCGCGTGCAACCAGGGTTCGAAACGGGCATTACTCCCGATCTCGATTTCCGTGCTGTGTGCTCCGTGCGTTCTGCAGCGTTTGCTGAGGAGGCGTCGTCATCGTGAACACCGTTGTGCATTCCACTCACTTCCGTGCGTCCGGGTGGGACGATTTTGCCGTCGTCGGCGGTGGCTTGTGCGGGCGGCTGGTCGCCTGGCTGCTGGCGGGCGCCGGGCATCGCGTGGCGCTGTATGACCGCGGCGACGACGCCGGCACGCAATCCGCGGCGTGGGTCGCGGCGGCAATGCTTGCGCCGCTTGCCGAGGCCGTCAGCGCCGAACTGCTGATCACCGAGCTCGGGGCGGCATCGCTTAAGCGCTGGCCGGGTTTTATCGCCGATATGCCGGAGCCGGTGTTTTTCCAGCGCAATGGCACGCTGGTCGTCTGGCATGCCGGCGACCGCGCAGAAGCACCGCTGTTCGAGCGGCGTTTGCGCGCGAACGCGCCTTCCGAGCTGTTCCAGGACGGCTTTGTCAAACTCTCCGGTGCGCAAGTCACGGCGGCGGAGCCAGCACTAGGCACGCGCTTCCCGCAAGGCTGGCTGCTGCCGAACGAAGGCCAGCTCGACAACCGGCAGGTGCTGACGGCGTTGGCGGCGGGGCTGGCCGAACGAAATGTGGATCTTCACTGGAATACCTCAATCGATACCCCGCCGGATGCGCGTTTTGTTATCGATTGCCGTGGTCTTGGCGGGAAACCAGCGTGGCCGGCGTTAAGAGGCATTCGCGGCGAAGTAGCGCGTGTGCATGCGTCGGGTATCGGCCTGACGCGGCCGGTGCGCTTGCTGCATCCGCGTTATCCGCTTTATATCGCGCCGAAACAGGACGACCTTTATGTGATTGGCGCAACCGAAGTGGAAGGCGAAGACATGTCGCCGATGACTGTGCGCTCAGCGCTCGAACTCCTGAGCGCGGCGTTCGCCGTGCATCCCGGTTTCGGTGAGGCCCGCATTCTCGAACTCAATTCGCAATGCAGGCCGACCTTGCCCGACCATCGCCCGGCGATTGTCTGGGACGGCGCACGAACCTTGCGGGTGAACGGGCTGTATCGGCACGGATATATGATCGCGCCCGAAGTTGCGGACTCCGCCCGCGCACTCGCCGAAGCGCTTCTCGGCGGCGTGATCTCCGATCCGGATTCCTTTGACGACTGGCGCAGCCAAGCCCGCTGGTCCGCCTTGCTGCGTTGCGAACACGCGGCGCCCGTGCTTTGACTTTCATCATGAACATTCACATCAATCAGCAGCCGTTTTCCATGCCCGACGCCGCCACCGTCACCGACGCCCTCGCGGCTTTCGGCGCAAAACCGCCGTTTGCCGTGGCGCTGAACGGGCAATTCGTCGCGCGTGGCGAACATGCATCGAAGACGCTTGCCGCCGGCGACAAACTCGACATCGTCTCGCCGGTCGCCGGCGGCTGAGCGAACCTGACTGGACTACAAGGCAATCGAATCATGACTTCCACCATCACCACAGCCGATACCTTCACGCTCTATGGCACGTCGTTCCCGAGCCGGATGCTATTGGGGACATCGCGTTATCCGTCGCTGCAATCGCTGTCGGATTCCATCGATGCCGCCCGTCCCGGCATGGTTACCGTCGCGTTGCGGCGCCAGTCGAATACGAGTGAGGCCGGTTTCTTCAATGTCCTCAAGCGTCACGGCGTCGCGTTGCTGCCCAACACGGCCGGTTGCCAGACCGTGGACGAAGTGCTGACCACAGCGCGCATGGCCCGCGAACTCTTCGATACACCGTGGCTAAAGCTCGAACTGATTGGGGACGACTACACGCTGCAGCCCGATCCGATCGGCCTCGTGGAAGCCGCTGGAATAATGATCCGCGAAGGTTTCAAGGTGCTGCCGTACTGCACGGAGGATCTGGTGATTGGCCGGCGTCTTCTCGATTTCGGCTGCGAAGCCTTGATGCCGTGGGGCGCTCCTATCGGGACGGGCAAAGGTGTGACGAATCCCTACGGGTTGCGCACGTTGCGCGAGCGGTTGTCGGATGTGCCGCTTATCGTCGATGCCGGTCTTGGCGTGCCGTCGCACGCGTGTCAGATGATGGAGTGGGGTTTCGACGGTGTGTTGCTGAACACGGCCGTCTCACAGGCGAAGTTTCCGCCGCAGATGGCACGCGCGTTTGCGCTGGGCGTCGAAGCGGGGCGGATGGCCTATCTCGCCGGGCCAATGGCAGAGCATGATAGCGCACAAGCGAGCACGCCGGTGGTTGGCATGCCGTTCTGGCATCAAGACGGGAGTGCTGCATGAGCATGGTGTTGCTGGATAAGGAAGTATTTTGGCCGCCCGCCGACGAACTGCTGGAAGCCGCCGAGCGAATCTGGCGTCGGCTGGGCGAGTGGCCAGCGGGATCGAAAGTATGGCGAATCTGCCTGAGCGAGCCGGATCATCCGCGCTCAGGCGATTTGATCGTCGGCAATGTCGAGCCGCTGCCCGACGGAGTGGGGCGGTTGACGGTAGGTGCGGGACGGGTAGCACTGCATCTGAACGATGTCGAATACGCGCTGGATGGCGAATGGTCGGATGATTGGCCGGCCGCGCTGGCCGCGTTCCTCGATTGCGAGTTCGAGCCGCACGATGCGCTCGTGCTGGCGCTCGCGTGGCGTCCGGCCAACCTGGATGAATTCGACGCTTGGCCTGTCGATTTTTCCACGTTCCCGAAGGTCGCGAATTTGCCGGCAGCGCCTTCAAAGCCTTTCCCCCATTGCCCAGACAGATTGGGCCTATACCCCGTCCTGCCGAGCGCGGAATGGGTCGAACGGGTGCTTGACCAAGGTGTTCAAACGGCGCAATTACGCCGCAAAACCACCGATTCCGGCGATCTCAAACGAGAAATAGAACGTTCGGTGGCTGCGGGCGCGAAGCACCAGGCACGGCTTTTTATCAACGATCATTGGCAGGAAGCCATCAAGGCCGGCGCGTACGGCGTGCATCTCGGGCAAGAGGACGTGGAGACAGCCGACCTGAATGCGATCGCCGAAGCGGGCTTGTGCCTTGGCCTGTCAACGCACGGCTATTATGAAATGCTGAAGGCACTGCATTTCAAACCGAGCTACCTCGCGCTCGGCGCGGTGTTCCCAACCACGACCAAAGTCATGCCTACGGCGCCACAAGGTTTGTCGCGCCTTGCACGTTATGTGCGCCTGCTCGACGGCATCGTGCCGCTCGTTGCAATCGGCGGCGTGAACGGTGCGGTTCTGCGGCAGGTTCTTTCGACCGGTATCGGAAGCGCAGCCGTCGTGCGGGCTGTTACAGAGGCGCCGGAACTGGCTGCAGCCATTTCTGCGCTGCAACACGAATTCGGGCGATAATGCCCCGCATTCGGAAAGAAGTTCAGCCCGCTAAACCAGCCAAAAGGGATCGCCACGACACCCGTTGCGCAGAGGCCCTATAATTTGATCTTTTGCGTAAAAGGATCGTCAGCTTCCGTGTCAGCTTCTCCCGAGACCTTGCTAGAGCTTCGCGACGTCGATTTCGGCTACGGCGACCGGCTCGTATTATCGAACCTGAACATGCGCTTCAAGCGCGGTCAGGTCGTGGCTGTCATGGGCGGTTCCGGCTGTGGCAAGACGACTGTGCTGCGCTTGATTGGCGGCCTGGTTAAGGCCAGGCGCGGGCAGGTGTTGTTCGGCGACAAGGACGTCGGCACCCAGAGCCGTGACGGCCTTTACGAGCTTCGCCGCAAGATGGGCATGCTGTTCCAGTTCGGCGCGCTTTTCACCGATCAGTCCGTATTCGACAATGTTGCGTTCCCGCTGCGGGAACACACCGATCTCCCGGAAGAACTCCTGCGCGACCTCGTGCTGATGAAGCTCAACGCGGTCGGTTTGCGCGGCGCGCGCGATCTTGCGCCGTCGGAGATATCTGGCGGCATGGCTCGCCGCGTGGCGCTTGCCCGCGCCATCGCACTAGATCCCGAACTGATGATGTACGACGAGCCCTTTGCCGGCCTCGATCCCATTTCGCTCGGCATCACGGCTAATTTGATCCGCACGTTGAACAGCGCGCTGGGCGCCACGTCCATTCTGGTGACGCACGACGTGCCGGAATCGTTCGCCATTGCCGATTACGTGTATTTCATCGCGAACGGCGTGGTTCTGGCTGAAGATACGCCGGCGCAGTTGCGGGCGTCCCAGGAGCCGTCGATCCGGCAGTTCATCGACGGTACGCCGGACGGGCCGTTCAAATTTCACTATCCAAGCACGACGCCGCTGGCGGTGGACTTTGGACTCGGAGCAAAGGCATGATCAGCGCCATCGGACGTACGGTGCTCGGCAGCTTCGGCACCATTGGCTACGCCACGCGCATATTCCTGCGCCTGGTCGTCGAATTCTTCTCGCTGATGCGCCGGCCGCGGCTTGTCACGAAACAGATCCTGTTTGTCGGTAACTATTCGCTGTTGATCATCGCGGTTTCCGGCTTGTTCGTGGGATTCGTGCTCGGTTTGCAGGGGTATCTCACCCTTAACCGATACGGCTCCGAGCAGGCGCTTGGCCTCCTGGTCGCGCTCTCGCTGGTACGCGAACTCGGACCGGTGGTCACCGCGCTGCTGTTCGCGGGCCGCGCGGGGACGTCGCTCACCGCCGAGATCGGGTTGATGAAAGCCGGCGAGCAGCTTACGGCCATGGAAATGATGGCCGTTGACCCGCTCAAGGTGGTGGCGGCACCGCGCTTCTGGGCGGGCATCATCGCCATGCCGATCCTGGCCGCCATTTTCAGTGCGGTCGGCATTTTCGGTGGTTATGTGGTCGGCGTGCTGATGATCGGCGTGGATTCGGGCGCGTTCTGGTCCCAGATGCAAGGCGGCATCGACGTATGGAGCGACGTAGGTAACGGCGTGGTCAAGAGCCTTGTGTTCGGCTTCGCCGTCACGTTCATCGCGTTGTTCCAGGGTTATGAAGCCCAGCCGACACCGGAAGGTGTTTCGCGCGCGACCACGAAGACGGTGGTGTACGGCTCGCTGGCCGTGCTCGGGCTGGACTTCCTGCTGACCGCGCTGATGTTCAACTGACTACTCCGGCCGGGACCGCGACGCTCTTTGCGGGGCGATTCTGCTCACCGGTTCGTGGATGTTGTGAGGGACAAGGTCCTTCACACAAAAAACTGCGACAAGATTTTTTGGGAAGACGATGAAAAAGACTGCTGCTCTCGACTTTTGGGTCGGCCTCTTCGTGGTGCTGGGCTTTGTGGCGCTGTTATTTCTTGCATTGAAGGCGGGCAACATGAGCTCGCTGTCATTTCAGCCGACCTACGCGGTCAAGCTGAAATTTGACAATGTTGGTGGGATGAAGCAGCGTGCGTCGGTCAAGAGTGCTGGCGTGACGGTGGGCCGCGTGGATTCGATCGGCTTTGACCAGAACACGTATCAGGCGTTGGTCACGATCGATATCGACAAGCAATATCAGTTTCCGAAGGATTCGTCCGCGAAGATCCTGACGTCGGGCTTGCTCGGCGAGCAGTACATCGGCCTGGAGCCGGGTGGCGACGACCAGATGCTCAAGGCCGGCGACACCATTTCGATGACGCAGTCGGCGGTGGTTCTCGAGAATCTGATCGGGCAATTCCTGTACAACAAGGCGGCGGATTCGGGCGCATCAAAAAGCCCGGCAACGCCTGTCGCACCGGCTTTCCCGGGTGCAGCGAGCGCGGTCGCTCAATGAGCCGGGCCGGGCGAATCCAGATTCCAGCCAGTCGAAGGCCGGCCGATCTCGCAGTACGGGCCTGCCTTCGGGGCAGCATCAATAAGGAGAAAAAGAAATGCAGGCAATGCGCGTAAACAGCGTAGCTGTGATGATCGCAGTAGCGGTGCTTGCCGGGTGCGCAACCGTCACGACGCCGACCAAGGGCGATCCGTTCGAGAGTTACAACCGGACGATGTTCAAGATCAATGACAAGATCGACGAGGTCGCACTCAAGCCGATTGCGAAAGGTTACGTGTACGTTACGCCGCAGCCGGTGCGCGACAGCGTCACGAATTTCTTTGGCAACATCGGTGATATTTATACGGCCGCGAACAACCTGGTGCAGTTGAAGATTGCCGACGGCGTGTCGGACATCATGCGCGTCGTGATGAACTCGATCTTCGGCGTGGCGGGCTTGTTCGACTTAGCGAGCGTTGCCGGGCTGCCGAAACACACCCAGGACTTCGGTTTGACGCTTGGCCATTACGGCGTACCGGCGGGTCCGTATGTGGTGCTGCCGTTGCTGGGACCCAGCACGGTGCGGGATACGGCGGGCACGGTTGTCGATTATTTCGGCAGTGTGACGAGCTACGTGGACCCGACCTGGTTCAGCACCACGCTGTTCGGTGTGCAATTGGTCAACACGCGGGCCAACCTGCTTGGTGCAGGCGATGTGCTGGCGGGTGCTGCGCTCGACAAGTATTCGTTCGTGCGTAACGCTTATCTGCAGCGCCGCCAGTATCTTATTGGCGGCGACAACAGCGCGAGCGAAAGCAGTGAATCCCTGCCGAAGTACGAAGATGTAGGCAGCGGCGCGGCAGCGGGCGCGGAGCCTGTTTCCGCTGCTACGGCCGCGTCAGGATCTGAAATGGCTTCCGGTGCGGCGGCTGCGAGCGAACCCGGCGCGACTTCGGTGCGGCCGGACCAAATGGTGCCGCCGCGGGTCCAGTCATTCCCGTCGTTCAAGCTGCGGTAAGCGTGGATAATGGCGGCCCGGTAATATAACGAAAGTGTTGTGACCGATGAATAGAGGGTGGAGGATGAACTCATGCTGAACACCGCGCTCAAACTCAAGCCACTTTTTTTGCAGAGCTCGTAATGAAAAAACTATTTCTACTTCCCCTGTTTGCTTTGCTGATGGCGTTTTGTAGCGGTGCGTTCGCGCAGGCCGGCGACATGTCCATCCCCGACGGGCTGGTCAAGACAGTCACGTCGCAAATGCTCGACCAGATCAAGTCTGACAAGCAGATTCAGTCGGGCAACATCACGCGCATCACGCAACTGGTGAACGAGAAGATCCTGCCGTACACGGACTTCACGCGGACCACGCGTCTCGTCATGGGACGCAACTGGAATACGGCCACGCCGCAGCAGCAAAAGGACATCGTCGAGCAGTTCAAGATGCTGCTGATCCGTACGTATTCGGGTGCGCTGGCGCAGGTTCGTGATCAACAGGTCCAGTACAAGCCGTTCCGTGCCAATCCTAGCGACACAGACGTGGTGGTGCGTTCGGTGGTGTTGAACAACGGTTCGCCGATCGAACTCGACTACCGTCTGCACAAGACGCCGCAGGGCTGGAAGGTCTATGACATCAACGTGCTTGGCGCGTGGCTGGTCCAGGCTTACCAGCAGCAGTTTAACGAGCAGATCCAGCAACACGGCGTGGACGGGCTGCTGCAGTTCCTCACGCAGCGTAACCAGCAACTGGCGAGCGGCAAGACATCGTGAGTCGCTTCGAAACCGCCGCGACGCTCACGCACGAGAGTGCACGAAGCGCGCTCGACGCGGGTTTGTCGAGGGTTGCAGCGGGCGCGACCGAAGTGGATTGCGCGTCGCTTAAACAATTCGATTTGTCGGCGCTCGCCGTGCTGCTCGCGTGGCAACGCGCGGCAGCGGCACGCGGTGCGGCGCTCACCGTCGTCAACCTTCCCTCTGGGCTTGCCAGTCTCGCGCAAGCCTATGGCGTAGATACGCTCCTCACCTTCCGACATTGACCCTGTCCTGCTGAATCATCGGCACGTTTTGATATCGATCGAACGTGCCTCGCAGGGTTGTTACGGACTCGCTAGCGGCTAAGCTCTGCCGCGTTTGGCCTATAATCAACCGCTTTTTCGGCCCACTGTCTGCCTTTCATTTTTGTAAAGGCCGGTTTCGATCCGCACACATCGAAGCGCAGCCCTCGCCGGCGTGCACACTGTCATGTCAGCCATAGAAATACGCAACGTCAAGAAGCGCTACAAAGAGCTGCAAGCGCTCAAAGGCGTGAACCTCGTCGTCGAAGAAGGCGAGTTTTTCGGCCTGCTCGGCCCCAACGGTGCCGGTAAAACTACCCTCATCAGCATCCTTGCGGGTCTCGCGCGTGCCGATAGCGGATCCATTTCCGTGCTCGGCCACGACGTGGTCACGGACTTTCGCCAGGCGCGCCGATCCCTGGGCGTTGTGCCGCAGGAGCTCGTCTTCGATCCGTTTTTCACGGTCCGCGAGTCACTGCGCATCCAGTCCGGCTATTTCGGCCTGCGCAAGAACGATGACTGGATCGACGAAATCATGGCCAATCTCGATCTCACCGAAAAAGCCGACGTCAACACGCGCGCACTGTCAGGCGGCATGAAACGTCGTCTGCTAGTGGCCCAGGCACTGGTCTACAAGCCACCGGTGATCGTGCTCGACGAGCCGACCGCGGGCGTCGATGTCGAATTGCGCCAGACGCTCTGGAAGTTCATCTCCCGGTTGAATCGCGAAGGCCACACCATCGTGCTGACGACGCACTATCTTGAAGAAGCCGAGGCGCTATGCGACCGGCTCGCCATGTTGCGTCGCGGTGAAGTCGTTGCGCTTGAGCGGACCAGCGCACTGTTGCAGCGCTTCGCCGGAATGCAGCTTTCGTTGCGCTTTACGCAGGGCGTATTGCCCGCTGAGTTGCGCGCGCTGGAAGTCGATCCGCGCGCAGTCTCCGGGACCAATCATTTGCTGCGGCTTGCAAGTTACGACGATGTCGAGCCGATTCTGGCGAAATGCCGCGCGGCGGGCTGCACGTTCGATGAAATCGATGTGCGCAAGGCAGATCTGGAGGATGTGTTCGTGCAGGTGATGAATGAGCCGGAAGTGATCGAGGGTTTTTCATGAGCGGCTTTCGTACCCTGTTCTACAAAGAAATCCTGCGCTTCTACAAGGTTGCGTTTCAAACGGTGCTCGCACCGGTCATCACAGCGCTTTTATACCTGATGATCTTCGGGCACGTGCTGACGAATCCCGTCGAGGTTTATCCGGGCGTGGCCTATACCAGCTTCCTCGTGCCGGGGCTCGTGATGATGAGCGTGTTGCAGAACGCGTTCGCGAACAGTTCGTCGTCGCTGATCCAGTCGAAGATCACCGGCAACCTGGTGTTCGTGCTTCTGCCGCCGCTCTCTCACTGGGAAATGTATTTCGCGTATGTGCTCGCGTCCGTCGTGCGCGGAATTGCGGTTGGCTTCGGCGTGTTTATCGTCACGGTGTGGTTCATTCCCATGAGCTTCGCCGCGCCGTTCTACATTCTCGGCTTTGCGATCCTCGGCTCTGCAATTCTAGGAACGCTTGGATTGATCGCCGGCGTCTGGGCCGATAAATTCGACCAGCTTGCGGCATTCCAAAACTTTTTGATCATGCCGCTGACTTTCTTGTCGGGCGTGTTTTACTCCACCCATACGCTGCCGCCAATCTGGCGCGAAGTGTCGCGGCTGAATCCGTTCTTCTACATGATCGACGGTTTCCGCTACGGCTTCTTCGGCATGTCCGACATCAATCCGCTCGTGAGCCTTGGCATTGTCGGCGGGTTTTTCATCGTTCTGGCTGTGATCGCCATGCGCTTGCTGGCAAGCGGTTACAAACTGCGTCATTGATAACGTCATCGCTTAAGTCACTAATCAGTTCGCTTAATTTTCAGGAGACTTCCATGTTGCCGACTCCGGAACAAGTGAAGGAATACATTGCTGGCGGCCTCGCTTGCCAGCATGTCGAAGTAGAAGGCGACGGCCAGCATTTCTTCGCGACCATCGTGAGCGACACATTCGAAGGCAAGCGGCCTATCGCGCGCCATCAACTTGTCTACGCGGCGCTCGGCGACCGCATGCGCGCGGAAATCCACGCGCTGAGCATGAAAACGTTGACCCCGGCTGAGTGGAAACCCGTCTGAGCATTCTTCACATTTAATGTCAAAGCATCACCCGTAACCAACTGGCTGAAAATTTAGTGCGATTCGCCCAAGACAACCGCGACGCCGATAACGGCGCCGCAGCAGAAAGCTCCGTAGAAGGAACGCCAAGCATGGATAAACCCTTGATTGTCGGGGGCGCGAAGCTCTCGGGCGAAATCGTCGTATCGGGTGCGAAGAACGCGGCGTTGCCCATTCTTTGCGCCAGCTTGCTCACCACGGCTGACGACGTGCACCTGGAGAACGTGCCCAACCTGCAAGACGTGCGCACGATGCTCAAATTGCTCAACCAGATGGGCCTTGCGTT
Organism: Candidatus Burkholderia crenata; assembly: GCA_001190015.1. Taxonomy (GTDB): domain Bacteria; phylum Pseudomonadota; class Gammaproteobacteria; order Burkholderiales; family Burkholderiaceae; genus Caballeronia; species Caballeronia crenata. Next base: position 6,492 of record LGTG01000058.1, on the reverse strand, counting down.
CCGAATCAGCGGACGGAAAGGTCTGGCTGAATGCCATCGAAGGTCAACAATCTTGTAGCGCCCTATGAAATGGTCAAGACCATGTGGGCGTCGATCCTCGTGCTCGGGCCGTTGCTTGCGCGTTTCGGCGAAGCGAAGGTGTCGTTGCCGGATGGCTGCGCGATCGGCGCTCGTCCCGTCGATCAGCACATCAAGGGCCTGCAGGCGATGGGCGCCGAGATTACGGTCGAACACGGCTGCTTCATTGAAGCGTGGGCGAAGCGGCTGAAGGGCGCGCGCGTTGTCACCAACATGATCACTGTCACCGGCACGGAAAACCTGTTGATGGCGGCAGTGCTGGCGGAAGGCGAAACGGTTATCGAAAACGCGGCGCACGAGCCGGAAGTCAGCGATCTCGCGAATCTGCTTGTCGCGATGGGCGCAAAGATCGATGGGATCGGGTCGGACCGGCTGGTGATTCAAGGTGTCGACAAGTTGCACGGCGCGCGTCATTCGGTCGTGCCGGATCGTATTGAAGCAGGCACGTTCCTGTGTGCGGTCGTGGCGACCGGCGGCGACGTGACATTGCGCAACGTGAATCCCTCGTTACTCGAAGCAGTGATTGAAAAGCTGCACGAAGCGGATGTATCTGTTGAAGAAGACGAGAACTGGATTCGCGTGCGGATGAGCAAACGTCCGAGCACGGTCAGCTTCCGTACATCGGAATATCCGGCGCTCCCCACCGACATGCAGGCGCAGTTCATGGCGCTCAACACGCTTGCGACCGGTACGTCGCAGGCGGTGGAAACCATCTTCGAAAACCGTTTCATGCACGTGCAGAAACTGAACCGGCTCGGCGCGAGCATCACCATCGACGGTAACACGGCGCTGGTGACCGGCGTACATAAACTGTCGGGCGCCAAGGTGATGGCAACCGACTTGCGGGCATCGGCGAGCCTGGTGATCGCGGCCATGTGCGCGGACGACGAAACGCTGATTGATCGTATTTATCACCTCGATCGCGGGTACGACCGTATGGAAAGCAAACTCACGGCGGTTAGCGCGAACGTGCGGCGCATCAAGGGTAGCGGAGGCGAGCAATGAGTTCGCTGAAAACTTCCCAGTCGCTGAGTTCGGTGCCGTCTAGCGCAATGTTGACGCTGGCGTTATCGAAGGGACGTATTTTCGACGAAACCCTGCCGCTGCTCGCCGCAGCCAGCGTGGAGGTGACCGAAGATCCCGAAACGTCACGCAAGCTGATCTTGCCGACCACGAATCCGAATTTGCGCGTGATCATCGTGCGTGCAACCGATGTCCCAACCTACGTCGAATACGGCGCAGCCGACTTCGGCGTGGCGGGTAAGGACGTGCTGATCGAGCACGGCGGCGGGTTGTATAAACCGATCGATCTGAATATTGCGCGCTGCCGGATGTCGGTGGTGGTGAAAAACGGCTTCGATTACGACGCTGCAGTGCGGCAAGGCGCCCGGCTGCGCGTCGCGACAAAATATGTTGAAGTGGCACGTGAGCATTTCGCGGCAAAGGGTGTTCACGTCGATCTGATCAAGCTGTATGGATCGATGGAACTGGCGCCGCTGGTCGGTCTGGCCGACGCCATTGTCGACCTGGTTAGTTCAGGGAATACGTTGCGTGCGAATGATTTGGTCGAAGTCGAAGAAATCATGGAAATATCGTCGCGTCTGGTCGTCAATCAGGCCGCGCTGAAGTTGAAGCGCGCTGCGTTGAAGCCGTATCTCGATGCGTTCGAACGCGCGTCGGCCGGCGCGTAAAAGTGGAGCAGAGCAGGGCAAACAAACGGATACCAGCATGTCTATCAAGATTCGCAAACTCGATTCCAGCGCCAACGGTTTTCACACAGCGCTGCACGCGGTGCTCGCGTTCGAGGCGAGCGAGGACAAAGCCATTGAACGCTCGGTCGCGCAGATTCTCGCCGATGTCAAAAAGCGTGGCGACGACGCCGTCCTGGACTACACGAACAAGTTTGACCGGCTGAAGGCCGAAAGCGTCGCGTCACTGGAATTGCTGGCGGCCGAAATGGAAGCGGCGCTCGAAGGGCTCGAACCGAAACGCCGCGCCGCGTTGGAAGCGGCGGCGGCGCGCGTGCGCGGTTATCACGAGAAGCAGCGGATCGAGTGCGGCAGCCATAGCTGGCAATATACGGAAACCGACGGCACGGTGCTCGGCCAGAAAGTCATTCCGCTGGATCGCGCTGGTATTTATGTGCCGGGGGGCAAGGCGGCGTATCCGTCGTCGGTGCTGATGAACGCGATTCCCGCGCGAGTTGCCGGCGTGAAGGAAATCGTGATGGTCGTGCCTACGCCGTCCGGCGTGAAAAATCCGCTGGTGCTCGCAGCCGCGTTGTTGGGCGGGGTGGATCGCGTGTTCACCATTGGGGGCGCGCAGGCGATTGGCGCGATGGCCTATGGGACGCAATCCATTCCTGCCGTCGATAAAATCTGCGGCCCGGGCAACGCGTACGTGGCATCGGCAAAACGGCGCGTGTTCGGCACGGTGGGTATCGACATGATCGCGGGACCGTCGGAAATCCTGATCATCTGCGACGCCACCACGGACCCGCGCTGGGTCGCGATGGACCTGTTCTCGCAAGCCGAACACGACGAACTCGCGCAATCCATCCTGCTGTGCCCGGACGCCGCGTTCATCCAGCGCGTGGAAGACGCAATCAACGAATTGCTGCTCACGTTGCCCCATCGCGACGTGATCCAGCACTCGCTCGAAGACCGCGGCGCGCTGATTAAGGTCACGGATATGAACGAAGCCTGCGCGATCGCCAACGACATCGCGCCGGAACACCTCGAAATTTCCGCGCTCGATCCGCATCACTGGGCGGCACAGATCCGTCATGCGGGCGCTATCTTCCTTGGCCGCTACACGAGCGAAAGTCTCGGCGATTACTGCGCGGGACCGAATCACGTGCTGCCGACGTCGCGGACTGCGCGGTTCTCATCGCCGCTGGGTGTGTACGACTTCCTGAAGCGCTCGAGCGTGATTGAAGTCAGCGCGGAAGGTGCGCAGACGCTTGGCGAGATTGCAGCCGAACTGGCGTATGGCGAGGGCCTCCAGGCGCACGCGCGCAGCGCTGAATACCGGATGAAAAATACGTCGCAGTAACTGAGCAACGACGCAAACCGAGTTAAATACCGAGGCGGCCTTAGAGCCGCCCAACGTCCGGCGCTGGAGTCCGGCAAACCATGACACAACCACAAGACATTCTCCGCCCCGACGTCCTCGCGATGACGTGTTATCCCGTGCCGGATTCAACCGGCCTCGTGAAGCTCGACGCGATGGAAAATCCGTATCAGTTGCCGGCAAACCTAGTTGCTCAGTTGGGCGAACGACTGGCGGACGTCGCGTTGAACCGATACCCCGAACCTCGCCTAACTGCGTTGATCGAGAAGATCAAGCGCGTGATGGAGGTGCCTGCCGCGTGCGAATTGCTGCTCGGCAACGGTTCGGATGAATTGATCAGCATGATGTCGATGGCGTGCGCGAAACCCGATGCTGCAGTCGTCGTACCGGTTCCCGGCTTCGTGATGTACGCGATGTCGGCGAAGTTCGCGGGGCTTGAGTTTGTCGGCGTGCTCTTGAACGCGGATTTCACGCTCGATGTCGATGCGCTGATTGCCGCGATCGAGACGCACAATCCGGCGTTGGTATATCTCGCGTATCCGAACAATCCGACCGGCACGCTTTACGATGACGCGGACATTGAATGCGTGATCGCGGCGGCATCGAATAGCGCGGTTGTAATCAATGAAGCGTATCAACCCCGTTCGCTCAGCAAAACTGGCTGCCGCGCGCTGCAGATTTCGACAACGTAGTCGTGATGCGGACAATGTTGAAGCTCGGTCTGGCGAGTATTCGCCTGGGCTATTTGGCGGGCCAGGCGTTGTGGACGACCGAATTCGATAAAGTGCGACCGCCGTACAACGTCAATGTGCTGACGCAGGCGGCCGCGGATTTCATGCTCGATCACCTCGACGTACTCGACGCTCAGGCTGCAGAGCTCCGCGCCGAGCACACGCGTCTGGAAGACGCGATCAAGGCGCTGCCCGGCACGACCGTTTTCCCGAGTGCCGGGAACTTCCTGCTCGTCCGTGTTCCTGATGCCGTTGCCGTCTTCGAAACCCTGCTGACATCGCGGGTTTTGATCAAAAACGTGAGTAAAATGCATCCGTTTATTGGCAAATTGCGTGCGTTTGACGGTTGGATCGGCGCAAGAGAATGCGCAAATGATCGCTGCCCTGAAACTCGCGCTGCCCTGAAATCTCTTAAAAGCCTCAAAGGAAACACCATGCGCATTGCGGAAGTCGTTCGCAACACCAGCGAAACGCAGATCCGTGTGAAGCTCGACCTGGACGGCACCGGCAAGCAAAAGCTCGCCACTGGCGTGCCGTTTCTCGACCACATGCTCGACCAGATCGCGCGTCACGGCCTCTTCGACCTTGAAGTCGAAGCGCATGGCGACCTTCATGTCGACGACCACCACACGGTGGAAGACACGGGTATCACGCTGGGCCAGGCAGTGGCGAAGGTGATCGGCGACCGCAAGGGTATTCGCCGGTATGGACATTCCTGCGTGCCGCTCGACGAAGCGCTGTCACGCGTAGTGATCGATTTTTCGGGCCGGCCGGGACTGGAATTTCACGTTCCGTTCACGCGTGCGCGTATTGGTACGTTCGACGTCGATCTCACCATCGAATTCTTTCGCGGCTTCGTGAATCATGCGGGCGTGACGCTGCACATCGACAATTTGCGCGGTATCAACGCGCATCATCAGGTGGAAACCGTCTTCAAGGCATTCGGCTGCGCGTTGCGCGTGGCTGTTGAGCTGGACGAACGCGCGGCAGGGCAGATTCCATCGACCAAGGGCAGCCTTTAAGCGCCTTCTAAATAACGCGGGAAACCGGTAAACGAAGGGTGTGCTCTCACGTGTGATTGAGCGCGTTCCGGCCGTCCGCGTCGATACGAGCCATGCTGGCCTGCGATGAATCTACTCAAATCGTTTATTTCGTTGCTCGCGCTGATCAATCCGGTCGGCGCGATCCCGTTTTTCCTGAGCCTGACGACCGATATGTCGAGCTCGGAAAAGGCTGGCACGATCCGGATCGCGTCCATTTCAGTCTTCTGCGTGATTGCCGTGACGGCGCTGCTCGGACAGCAGATCATCGCGTTCTTCGGGATTTCGGTCGGCTCTCTTGAAGTGGGCGGCGGCATCATCATGTTGTTGATGGCGATCAACATGTTGAACGCGCAAGTCGGCAACACGCGCTCCACGCCGGAAGAGCGACACGAAGCCGAGATGAAAAACAGCATCGCGGTCGTGCCGCTCGCCATTCCGCTTCTGACGGGGCCGGGTTCCATCAGCACGGTGATCGTCTATTCTGCAAGTGTGGTGCACTGGTATGACCGTCTTGGGCTGGTCGTGATCGGCGCGGTTCTGGCAGGGTTGTGTTTCGGCGCGTTGATGCTCGCCGAACCCATTGCGCGCTGGGTCGGGCGGACCGGCATCAACATCGGTACGCGGCTGATGGGCTTGATGCTGTCGGCGCTCGCGGTGGAATTTATCGTCAATGGATTGAAGGCGTTGTTGCCCTCTTTGAAATAGCGTCCTGGAACGTGCTGAATTGAATAACTTCGATGAAAACTTTAATAGCAATCGTGGACTACGGCATGGGCAATCTGCGCTCCGTGTATCAGGCGCTCCGCAAGGCCGCGCCGGAAGCGGACGTGGCGATCATCGAGCAGCCCGAAGCGATCCGTGCAGCCGAGCGCGTCGTGCTGCCGGGACAGGGCGCAATGCGGGACTGCATGGCACACCTCGGCGCGTCGGGCTTGCAGAAAGCCGTGATGGAAGCCGCGCGCGACAAACCCATGCTGGGCGTATGTGTCGGCGAGCAGATGCTGTTCGACTGGAGCGAGGAAGGGGGCGAGAAGGGCACGAACGGCCTTGGCCTGATACCCGGCAAGGTCGTGCGCTTCGACCTGGAAGGCCAACTGCAGGACGATGGTTCGCGTTTCAAAGTCCCGCAAATGGGCTGGAACCGCGTGCGGCAGACGCAGCGGCATGCGCTGTGGGACGGCGTGCCTGACGGATCGTTTTTCTATTTCGTGCACAGTTATTACGGCGTCCCGGACAATCCGGCGCATAAGTCTGGCGAAACCTTGTACGGCGCACCGTTCACCTCGGCCATTGCCCGCGACAATCTGTTCGCGACCCAGTTTCACCCCGAGAAGAGCGCGGACGCGGGCTTGCGGCTGTATCGAAACTTCGTACACTGGAAACCGTAAAGTTCGCGTTTTTGGTGCTGTTTTAGCGTTGGTTTGACGTTTTGGCTTATGCCGTTTGCAGCGGCGAGCCTTGCATCACTTGTTGTTAGCGGCGGTGCAAATCCGACGCTAAACAGCGGCGTTGGGTTGAATAGAAGCGAAAAGTGACCAGGGGCCGTTGCTGCTAGCCCGTGGTTGTCG
>LGTG01000057.1 GCA_001190015.1 Candidatus Burkholderia crenata | reverse complement strand
CCTACTATAGCCTCTGCTGACTTCTCGCTCCGGCTCGACGCCGTTGCCCTTTCAGACACCAGGCGAGATCTCCCCAGGTAAGAACGCAATCCTTCACCGCACAACCGTCGGATTTACCGCACCTAATCCTTGACCACGAGAGCTTCGCGGTTACGTGCCCGCTTGCCCTGATCGGCACCGCCTTCTATCCGGTTCTTGTACATCGGCTCACGGTTTCGCTCCACGCTTCCTCCCCACGCTCGGTCACCCTCACTCAGTTGCGCTCACTTCGTTCGCTGTGGTCAACTCACGGGAGAACTTACACCTCCAAGATTGTGCCCATGCTGGGCGCACACCAAGAAGCCCCGCGTCAGCGGGGCTATTTCGTTGCGAACCGAGGGTATTCAAGCAGCAGCCGATTGCCGCCGCTTGAGGCTGGCGGACCAGTTCATCGCGGGGCGCTCGACCAGCATGTAGAACACGAAGGCCACCGCAATGGGCACGATCATGAAGGCGAACGACGCCCAGATGGTCGTTTGCAGCGCCGAGTGAAACAGCACCGACCAGAGCAGGATAAGGATCGGAATATGCACGATATACAGCGCGAAGCTGAACTCGCCGAGCCACGAAAAGCCTCTTACCGGCAACGAGTTGCGCATGAGTTTATCCAGCGCCTGGAACAGATACAGCGCGAATGCCAGCGCCCAGAACTGGAACGCCAGGTATTGCTCGAATTTGAACGCGCCGCAGCCAATCACCACCACCAAGGCCGCAACTTTCAGCTTTATGGACCCGTTCGGCATCTTCTGTGTGCCAGGCGCGGCCTTCGCCTCGGCAATCCACGCGCCGAGCGTCCATGAGAACCAGTACGACGCGAACAACACAATCTCATGACGTTCGAAGACCAGTGCCGAAATCACGTTGACGATGCCGACGCAAACCAGCACCGCCTTTATTCCGATCCGCCGGCGCAATGCAATCAGCAACGGATACACAAGATAGAACTGCACTTCGAGCGACAGTGTCCACAACGCTCCGTTCGACCCGAACGTACCGCCGGCCACGCCCTGCAGCAGCAGGTTGACGATGAACAAATGCAGATTCGCCGTGCCAATCTTGGGGCTGACCGGTGTGAAGCCGAGGCTGAACGTATCCAGCGCGTACGTCAGCACCAGCGCCGCCAGCAGAACCGGATAGATACGCGCGAAACGGCGCATCAGGAAATTGCCGGTATCGAAGGCGAAGGGAGCGGCGGGATTGGCGAGCAGCTTGCGTGCCGTTCCACGATGAATGCAGTACCCGCTGATCACGAAGAAGATCGGCACGCCGGCCGAACCCCAGGCAATCGGAAAGGTGAGATAGCTGAAGACCGTATTGAAGTCGAACCTGGCCCCGCTTCTGTGGAATTGCTGTATGCCGATCCATGTGATCTGGCGGCAATGAAAATAAGCGACCAGTAATGCCGCGAAACCACACCACGCGTTGATGGCGACATCGCGGTCGTCAATGCTGACAGCGGCTGCGCGTTCAAGCGGTAACTGCAAGGAGGAACCGGCCGGATCGAGCAGGGACGAATCGCTCATTGAAAACCTCGTGTCCAGGTTGAACAAAGGCCGGAGATGATTCCCGGCCTTGGCGGCGCCTTGTCTCGTGCACTAATATCGCGCACTGTGCAGACGCCATATTAGTCTGGCAAATAATGGAAAAATATGCGTGGCAAACACCTCATCCTGCACATGATGAGCAAAAACCTCCTTACGGTCTGTTCGAAAGGTAACGAATTTATTCGGCAATTATTTGTCGTTTTTTTCTGCTAACTTCATTTCAAACCATTCAAAAACAGGGGTACGCCATGGACATGCACGCACTTGCCGGTATTGCTGTTTTGTTGATCCTCGCCGCGGTCTCGGCTTATCGAGACGCGCTACGTAACGATCCCATGTCGAAACTGAACGCGTCGGGCATTCGCTTTCCGCATTCGGACGATCAGGAATAAGCGTTTGAGAACGATCGTGCGGCGGTGCGGCGGGTGGTTGAATATTTTTTTGTGCACCGGCTGGCTTCGGCTACCACCGGGGCCAGGACCATCCGGCACACCGCCTTGCGACGCATTTTACGTTTTCAAAGGCGGCTTTCGATGAATATCGACACCATAATTGAAAGCTTTGAGTGAACGCGAATTCGATGCGTTGGATACCGCACGAACGGGCGTTCGTGCATTAATTTAAAAGTATTTTATGGAAGCGCGCGCGATGCTGAAAGTCACCAAAGCCGTATTTCCTGTCGCGGGACTCGGCACCCGTTTCCTGCCCGCGACAAAAGCAAGCCCGAAGGAAATGCTGCCTGTCGTCGACAAACCGCTGATCCAGTACGCGGTCGAAGAGGCGATAGCGGCAAGAATCACGGAAATGATATTCGTGACGGGCCGCAGTAAGCGGGCGATTGAAGATCACTTCGACAAATCCTACGAGATCGAAGCAGAACTCGAAGCACGCCGCAAGGAGGCGTTGCTTGAGGTCGTGCGCAACATCAAGCCCGCGAACGTGGACTGCTTTTACGTTCGCCAGCCGACCGCGCTTGGGCTGGGCCATGCGGTGCTATGCGCCGAGAAGTTGATTGGCGAAAACCCGTTCGCCGTGATCCTTGCCGACGACCTGCTTCAGAGCAAGGAGTCGGTCATGAAGCAACTGGTGGATGTGTTCAATCATTACCCATAGCTCGGTCATTGGCGTAGAGCGGATCAGCCGTATTGACAGCGCGTCCTACGCTGTAATTGAAGGGCGCGAGTGGGAAGAGGACATCATCAAGCTGTCCGGCATTGTGGAGAAGCCGCAGCCGGCCTTGGCGCCGTCGAATCTGGGGGTGGTGGGGCGTTATATGTTCATGCCGGGCATCTTCACGCATCTGCGCAATACGCGGGCCGGCAGCGGTGGCGAGATTCAGTTGACCGATGCGATTGCGTCGTTGCTGGCGGTCGAACAGGTGCTGGCGTACCGGTATTACGGCACCCGCTTCGATTGCGGCAGCAAGCTCGGTTATTTGAAGGCGACGATGCAGTTCGCGTTACAGCACCCCGAAGTGCGTGAAGACTTCGAGGCCTATTTGCGTGAGTATCTGCCTGCGTTGTTCCTTGCGGAAGTGGTCGAACAAGCTGAACTGATCGAGCCTTTCTAAAGGGATATTGTTCGCTCGCGTCAGCAGGTCAAACCCTTGCAATTACCCATATTTTTCTACGATTCTCTGTTAATAAGGAATCCTTTATATTAACGTCGTTGCAAGATTAGTTGATGAGGGACGGCGATGACGAACAGAGGCGGTCGAAAGCGTGCATCGGAAGAAGCCTGTGATGCTAATGCGTGGCTGAACGAGGAAGCGGGACAAAGCCGGTTTCGCGATGAGCGTCTTGGCAAAAGATTCCGCCTGGTTCTCGAACGCCTGTGGTCGTGTATCGGGCAGAGCATTCCGATGGCCTTTCAGGATTGGTGCAACACG
>LGTG01000056.1 GCA_001190015.1 Candidatus Burkholderia crenata | reverse complement strand
TGATTGACACCTGGCCTGTCCGGCGATGGCATCATTGGCCTCCCGGTTTGTTGCGAGCTTCAGCTGCGCGGTCGCCCCATTTAACACCTCCAAATTTCGAGATGTTGCAACGACCGGTTGAATTCGCCGTAGGCGCCAGTGCCTACAGCATGCGTTTGATCGAAAAACTGCAGCGCTCGGCAAGCGGCGGTCTTCAGCCCGTGTGCGTGTTCGACGAACGCCCGGACGCTGCAACCTTCTCCTGCGGGCTGCCGGTCGTACGTTCCCTTGGTGCACTCGCGGAAGCGGTCAAGCATCGTGCCATCGACGAGTTATGGCTTGTCCTGACCTTCAAGGAAGAAGAGCGGATTCACGCGATCCTGCGCGAGTTCAAGCACGATTTCGTGAATATCCGCTTCATCCCCAACGTCCATAACTTCGCGCCGTTCACTCACGCCATAGACGAAATTGCCGGCGTACCCGCGATCAACCGCTTGCTTCCCCGCCTGCCGACCACCACTTCGTTCCCAACGAGATCTTCGACCGTCTGTTCGCGGCGCTGGTGCTCGTGTGCATCCTGCCGCTGGTACTGGAAATCGCACTGGCGGTCAAGTTGTCTTCGCCGGGGCCGGTGTTTTTCAGGCAATGGCGCAAGGGCGTCAAAGGGACGCAGTTCCAGATCTACAAGTTCCGGACCATGGTCGTGCATGTGGAATAGCCCGGCAAGCTCACCCAGGCGAAGCGCCGCGATCCGCGCGTGACAACCGTGGGCGCGTTCCTGCGGCGCACCAGCCTGGATGAACTGCCGCAGTTCCTGAACGTGTTGCGCGGCGAGATGTCGGTCGTCGGCCCTCGTCCTCACGCGCTGCAGCACGACGAGCAATACAAGGATCTGGTCCACGGCTACCGGTACCGGATCAAGCTGGGCATTACCGGATGGGTGCAGATCAACGGCTATCGCGGTGAAACCAAGGCTATCGACAAGATGCAGGGCCGCGTTGCGCTCGACCTGAACTACATCGAGAACTGGACCTTCGGCCTCGGACCTGAAGATCGTGCTCGTGACAATCGTGCGTGAATTTAGGGGGCTGCATGCGTACTGATGAGGTCGCATGCGAGCGGCAACGCAGCCTCCATTCCATGATCGGACCGACTCGTCCACGCCAGCAGCCTGAAAGCGCGTGTTTTTCTTAGAGCATCTCCCAGCATGAGAGTGACATGACCATCCCAACCCACTTTGCCCGGAAGGGTTTGCTCCTGGCCGGCGGAACCGGCTCGCGCCTGTATCCCTGACACGCTCCGTCAGCAAGCAGCTCATGCCCGTGTACGACAAGCCGATGTCTATTACCCGCTCGCCACGCTCATGCTGGCGGGCATACGAGACATCCTCCTGGTCATCCACGCCTCAGGACAGCGAGGCTTTCGTGAACCTGCTCGGCGACGGGTCGAAGCTGGGGCCTAAACTTCTCGTATGCGGTGCAGGCGCGTCCCGAAGGACTCGCACAGGCGTTTCTGATCGGCGAACATTTTCTCGGCAACAGTCCGGCCGCGTTGATCCTCGGCGACAACATCTTTTATGGCACGGGCCTTTCAGGGCTGCTGCAAAACGCGTGCTCGCGCGAGGACGGTGCAAGAAGCATCTTCGGATACTACGTGCGCGACCCGGAACGCTACGGCATCGTGACCTTCGACCAGCACGGCAATGCCGTCGACCTGAAAGAAAAACCCCGTCACCCGCGAAGCCACTATGCGGTGACCGGCCTCTATTTCTACGACAGCGACGTCGTGCCGGCGCGCGAGATCCGGCCCTCTGCACGCGGCGTCCTGCGCGGGCTCCATTATCAGCGGCGCAATCCGCAGGGCAAGCTCGTGCGCGTCTCGCGCGGTTCGGTCTTCGACGTGGCTGTCGATGTCCGGCTTGGATCGCCCTCCTTCGGCCACTGGGTTGGCGTGACACTGGACGATGTGCGCCACGAGATGTTGTGGATTCCGCCCGGCTTTGCCCATGGCTTTTGCGTGATTTCTGAATAAGCGGACTTTGTCTACAAATGCACGACTTACTACGATCCCGAGACCGACGCGGGTGTTCGCTGGGACGACCCGGCTATTGGCATCGAATGGCCGGAACTTGGCGGAGGCGCTGCGACGGCAATGTCCGCCAAGGACTTCGCGTTACCGCTGCTGCACGAGCAGGAACCGGCCAAGCTGCCGCGCTTCGAGGAGTCTGGAGTGTTAGCGGCGGTGCAAATCCGACACTAAACGGCGGCGTTGGGTTGAATAGAAGCGAAGTGACCAGGGGCCGTTGTTGCTAGCCCGTAGTTGTCGGCCTGCTCGTGCTCAGAATGGATCGTCGACATCGGTCAGGCGAGCGTTTACGGGAGGCGCGCGTTGTTCGCGCTGTAGCTCGTGCAGTGCGAGCTGGTAGTGTGTGCAGATCCGCTCGCGTAGATC
>LGTG01000004.1 GCA_001190015.1 Candidatus Burkholderia crenata | reverse complement strand
TGTACATCGGCTCACGGTTTCGCTCCACGCTTCCTTCCCACGCTCGGTCACCCTCACGCAGTTGCGCTTCACTTCGTTCGCTGTGGTCAACTCACGGGAGGACTTACACCTCCAAGATTGCGCCCATGCTGGACGCACACGAAAAAAAGCCTGTTCTGTCGTTGCGACAGAACAGGCTTTTTGAAACGGTTGAAGCGCCTGAGGCCCTCAGGCCCCCAAAAGCTGACTGCTTAAAGCTTGCCCTTCACCCAGTCATTGACGCCAACCAGCGCCGCCGCCAGGTTCTCCGGCTCGGTACCGCCCGCCTGCGCCATGTCGGGCCGTCCACCGCCCTTGCCGCCTATTTGCTGCGCGACGAAGTTCACCAGATCACCGGCTTTCACCTTCTTCGATGCCTCCTCCGTCACGCCTGCAATCAGGCTGACCTTGTTGCCATCGACGGCTGCCAGAACAATGGCTGCGTTCTTCAGCTTGTCCTTCAATTTATCGACAGTTTCGCGCAGCGTCTTGCCATCCGCACCCGGCAATTGCGCGGCCAACACAAACACGCCACCGATCTCGACCGCCTTCGACACGAGTTCGCCGCCCTGGCTGGAAGCAAGCTTCGACTTCAGCGCACCGAGCTCCTTTTCCAGCGCCTTCACGTGATCCTGGACTTGCGTGATGCGTTGCGTGAGCTCGGACGGCCGTGCCTTCAGCGCCACCGACGCCGCGTTGATTCGCGCGTCGAGTTCCTGCACGAAACGCACGGCGTTGTCACCGGTGATCGCTTCCACGCGCCGAATCCCTGCCGCAACACCGCCTTCCATCACGATCTTGAACAAGCCGATATCGCCCGTACGCTGCACATGCGTACCGCCGCAAAGTTCGCGCGAGAAACCGAGGTCGAGCACGCGCACTTCGTCGCCATATTTCTCGCCGAACAGCGCCATTGCGCCACCCTTCACGGCTTCGTCGTACGGCATGACGTGCACGGTGCCCGGCGCATTCGCCAGCACTTCCGCGTTGACGATTTCTTCCACGCGACGAATCTGCTCGTCGGTCATGGGCGCGTTGTGCGCGAAGTCAAAGCGCGCCATGGAAGGCTCGACGAGCGAACCCTTTTGCTGCACATGGCTGCCGAGCACTTCGCGCAGTGCCTTGTGCATCAAGTGCGTGGCCGAGTGATTGCGGGCGGTGCGAAGTCGGCGAACCGTATCGATTTCCGCCTTCACCACGTCGCCCACTTTCAACGTGCCTTGCTCGACCGTGCCGTGATGGCCAACAACGTCGGACTGGACCTTGAGGGTATCCACGACGGCGAAGCGTACCGCTGCGTTCGCGAGCACGCCATGATCGCCTGCCTGACCACCCGATTCGGCGTAGAACGGCGTGTGATCGAGCACGACGATGGCCTGCTGGCCCGCGTGCGCCTCTTTCACCGACGCACCGTCAACGTAGAGCGCAACCACTTTGGCATCGTCGAAAATTTCGTCTTCGTAACCGTGGAACGTGGTTTTGGCGCCGGGGTAGTCCAGACTTTGCGCCGACTTGAACTTGCCCGCTGAACGCGCCTGTTCGCGTTGACGTGCCATGGCTTCGTCGAGCGCGGCTTCGTCCACCGTGATGCCGCGCTCGCGGCAAACGTCCGCGGTCAGATCCAGCGGGAAGCCAAACGTGTCGTGCAGCTTGAACGCGAGTTCGCCGTCCAGTTGCTTCGAGCCCTTTGCATCGAGTTCGGCGAGCGCGGTTTCGAGCATCGACATACCGTGGTCGATTGTCTCGAAGAAACGTTCTTCTTCCTGCCGCAGAACTTCCGTGACGCGCGTTTGCGCGTCCTTGAGTTCCGGGTATGCCGCGCCCATTTCCTCGACCAGATCAGCCACAAGCTTATGGAAAAACGCGCCCTTGCGGCCGAGTTTGTAGCCGTGGCGGATTGCACGGCGCACGATCCGGCGCAGCACATAACCGCGGCCTTCGTTGCCGGGAATCACGCCGTCGACAATCAGGAACGAGCACGCGCGGATATGGTCCGCAATCACCTTCAGCGAGTTGTTAGTGAGGTCTTGCGTGTCCCTTTCACGGGCTGCGGCCTTGATCAACGCCTGAAACAAGTCGATCTCGTAGTTGCTATGCACATGCTGGAGCACGGCGGCGAGGCGTTCGAGGCCCATGCCGGTATCGACGCTCTGCTTGGGCAGCTTCGTCATGTTGCCCTGGACGTCGCGGTTGAACTGCATGAACACGAGATTCCAGATTTCGATGAAGCGGTCGCCGTCCTCTTCCGGGGATCCCGGCGGACCGCCCCACACTTCCGGGCCGTGATCGTAGAACACTTCCGAGCACGGGCCGCACGGGCCGGTGTCGCCCATGGTCCAGAAGTTATCCGATGCGTAGCGTGCACCCTTGTTGTCGCCAATGCGGATGATCCGCTCTTTCGGCACGCCGATTTCGTTTTCCCAGATGGCGAACGCTTCGTCGTCTTCCTGGTAGACCGTCACGGTGAGCTTTTCCGGCGGCAGGCCGTAAACCTTGGTCAGCAGTTCCCAGCAATAGTGGATGGCATCGCGCTTGAAATAGTCGCCGAACGAGAAGTTGCCCAGCATTTCGAAGAACGTGTGATGGCGGGCCGTGTAGCCGACGTTTTCGAGGTCGTTGTGCTTGCCGCCCGCGCGGACGCTACGTTGCGAGGTCGTGGCGCGCGAATACGGCCGGCTCTCGGTTCCAAGGAAGACGTCCTTGAACTGGACCATGCCGGAGTTCACGAAGAGCAGCGTGGGATCGTTGTTGCCGGGCACAAGGCTGGACGAGCGCACGATCGTGTGGCCCTTCGATTCAAAGAACTTGAGGAATTTCTCGCGGATGTCGGCGGCTTTCATGGCGTGCGGGTCTGCTGTTTTGTACGGCGGCGACGCTTGGGGCGGAGCTTCTGACTTTTGTCGCTCTCGCGCGAGGGCCGGATGCCAAAATGGGATTATCGATTATACGGGGTTTAGAGGGGGAGTTCGCTCGTGCCGGTGGACGGGGGTGAGTTTCGGCGTTCGTGGGCGGGGGTGAGGCCGGGTTGCCAGGTTTCCGGGTTAGCGGTTTTGGGTGAATGCCCGGTTGTTGCTTTCAGGGTCTGTGATCTATCTGAGTTAGCTAATTTCTTTATCGTTATTAGCCACTGCGCGTGGCAGCGCGTCGGGCCTGTCATAAATTGTGTGTAAGGCATAACATTTAGCTCAAGGAGCATGTATGCCACGCAAACTCAAGACGGCCACCGATGCCCAGACGGCGTTGCCGTCGATTCCGAAGGAACTGATCGATCAGTTCGTGAAGGGACCCATGACGGCTGAAGCGGTGCACGCCGCTTCGGCCGCATTCAAGAAGGCGCTGATCGAGCGTGCGCTGGGTGCCGAGCTCGGACATCACCTGGGCTATGCGGCCGGTGCTGTGCGGCCCGAAGACGCGACCAACCATCGCAACGGCAAGAGCGGCCGGCAAGACGGTGCTGACCGACGACGGCCCGCTGCGACTGGAGATTCCGAGCGACAGCGACGGCAGCTTTGCGCCGATCCCGATTCCTAAGCACGAGCGGCGCTTCACCGGCTTTGACGACAAGATCATCACGATGTACGCCCGTGGCATGACGGTGCGCGAGATCTACGGGTTTCTGGCCGAGCAGTAAGGCACCGAAGTGTCGCCGGAGTTCATCAGTTCCGTGACCGATGCGGTGATGGACGAGGTGACGACTTGGCAGGGCCGCCCCCTTGAGCCGATGTATCCGGTGGTGTTCTTCGACGCGCTGCGCGTCAAGATCCGTGAGGAAGGGCTGGTACGCAACAAGGCAATCTATTTGGCGCTGGGCGTCCTGCCAGACGGCACACGGGACATCCTGGGACTGTGGATCGAGAACACCGAGGGCGCGAAGTTCTGGATGAAGGTGTTCAGCGACCTGAAGGTACGTGGCGGACAGGACATCCTGATCGCGGTCACCGACGGACTGAAGGGCATGCCTGAAGCGCTGGGCGCGGTTGTTCCCGGCCACTACCCTGCAGACGTGCATCGTGCACCTGATCCGCAACTCACTGGATTACGCGAACTGGAAAGACCGACGGGCACTGGCGGCGGCCATTCGGCCGATCTATACGGCGGCGAGCGTTGAGGCTGCTCAGGCCGAACTGGACACATTCGAACAGGGTGACTGGGGTAAGCGATTCCCCACCTTAGTGGCTACCTGGCGGCGCTCCTGAGACCGATACCCTTCTTTGCGTTTCCGCCAGCGGAGCGCAAGGTCATTTACACCACAAATGCCATTGAGAGCCTGAATGCCCAGCGACGCAAGATCGTCAAGACGCGAGGGCACTTCCCGACGGACGAGGCCGCGACCAAACTGCTGTGGCTGGCCTTGCGCAATATCACGGCTGACTAGAGTCTGGAGTCGTGCAGCGCATAACTGGAAGGCAGCGATGAACCAGTTCGCGATCCTCTATGAGGATCGCTTTACCAGGATTCATTTGTAAAATGCCATTCATGGCCTGCCAGATGGCAGGCTTTTATCCGTGTGCGCCCAGCATGGGCGCAATCTTGGAGGTGTAAGTCCTCCCGTGAGTTGACCACAGCGAACGAAGTGAAGCGCAACTGCGTGAGGGTGACCGAGCGCGGGGAGGGAGCGTGGAGCGAAACCGTGAGCCGATGTACAAGAACCGGA
>LGTG01000633.1 GCA_001190015.1 Candidatus Burkholderia crenata | reverse complement strand
GGCAAACAGGCTGGTACTTCAACACCAGCTAAAGGAAAGCGGGTGGCCGAAGCACCCCAAAAGCGCGCCCAAGCGCCGGTTCACGAAGAACCCGAACCCGAGATAGAGGAGGCTGAACAAACTCCTCCCAGGGTTGAACCTGAAGATGAAATTGCCGAAAATATGGAGGAAGAAGAAGTCCCCGAACCAGTACCAGAGGACTTACCTCCTGGCAATGCCGCTGGCGATGCTTCTGTCGACATGCTGAGGGCAATAGAAAATGCCTTCAACCGAATGACAAGACGAACTGAAGGCCAGACTGAAGAAACTCAAGCATCTGTAGCCCAACGACAGTTCCGAACCATGGATCCCCCGATTTATAAAGCAGATGGTGAGCCAATGGAGGCCGAACAGTGGCTCACCCGAGTCGAAAAGATATTCAAAGCTATTCGACTCAGAGACGACGTTCTCCGCATCGAGGCAGCTACTTTTTATCTCCACGGAGACGCTGGGGAATGGTGGAAGACTTACGAGGAATTGAATGAAGATGAAGTCCTCTCTTGGGAGGATTTTAAAGCATATCTCTTGTACACATTTGAGGGGGGGGGGGGGGGGGTTGGGGGGGGGGGGGGG
>LGTG01000055.1 GCA_001190015.1 Candidatus Burkholderia crenata | reverse complement strand
ACGACGTTAACAGAAAGGATTCTTTATTAACAGAGAATCATAGAAAAATATTGGTAATTGCAAGGAATAAAGCCTCTGGGGCATTTCCGCGGTGGTTTTAATGTGGGCTTTAGCGTCACCCGGCCATTAAGAGGTGTATGGCATGACACAACGCATTCTTTTGATGAGCTGTTCGCGCAAGGACCAACTCGGTTATCTGGAGCATGCCGGCAAGCAGATTCACACGCTGCTGAATCTCGGCGACCGACGAGTGGAGACCTTGCGTGAAAACGAGACATTCCCACTTGTGAGCATCAAAGGTCCTGTTGATATGAGCGGCTGGCCTACGTTTAGAGGTTGATCCCAGAATTTGTTGCTGAGGTGCTTACGCATTTGCAGCGGGAGGGCGCTCGTCCTGCGTCTGCTGAGAGGCGCGCAACACTGATCGGTCCTGAAATAAATTGGCATACGTAACGTCGTCATTCATTTTCGGACTGGTCCTATATTCATTGATCGTGCGGTTCGATTAGCGTGTCTTTTCTGAGATTAATTCACAGGAGACACGCATGACAGAAAACGAAAACGCACGGGATGAAGTTGCACACTTGTTCGCCACCATTGGGTCACTCACCAAAAGAGGCGGACGCGTTACGACCGCGTCGAGCGGGCTGAAGATTGCGGGTCTCGCGATAGCGCGTGCGAACGATGTCGTCAGCTACCCGGACGGTAGTGAGGCGGTCATCATTGAGGAAGTAGGCTTTGCAGCGGTTTTCGGCGGCAGGCCGTTGGCGCTTGTCGGAAGTCGGCTTAGCAACGGCGATAGGATCGTCGAAACGCCGCAGGCTGGACGCGACATCATCGAGTCTTTTGACAAACCGATCGAAGGACTTTTCGATCCCCCCTACGTTCCATCAGCACGCATGCCGGAACATCGTTTTGCCGTGCGCGGCTCCACCACGACTGCTAACGGTGGCGTGCTGCGCAAAACAACCGGCAATTTCCCTGTAAGCGAGGTGCTTGGCAATGCGGGGTGTCTTAGCGATCTCATTGAATACGCAGAGGGCTCGACGGCAATGATTGTCAGTGGTTGGGCTTGCCTAATGACCAAAGCTTCGTGCCGTTTGCGATTGTTGGAAGCGAACTGGATAACAGCGATGTCATTACCGATAGTCCAGATCGCGGCGAGCATTCCAGTTCGATCTTCGTTCCGGTTAAACAAGCCGGACTGACGCATTAGGTGACCGCGAATGATTCGAACATATCTTTGCGAGGGCGATAAAGCGGGGGCTGCGGTCATTATCGAGGGCTTGGATACAAGCACCTATCAGGATGACATCACCGGGCGACATCTGCGGATGGCAACGGCGAATATGAGGACGTATTGCAGTGCGTGCAAGAAGGTGGGATTTGTTTGCCTCGTAGGCCTTCGATTGTCTGATATTGCTGAGAATGGCCAGGAGTCGGCGCTCAGCGGAGACATCAACATTTGCGATTGCAAACCCGCCCCGGTGTTTTTTGCACAACGCAATATGACGATGTTCATCAATAGCGAAGAAGCTTCCGTGACACGGAGGGCAATCGCTGGTGCCGCCGCTGGATCTGTAGTCGCATCACCTTTGCTAAATTTTGCTAAATCAAGTGTCAGGGAACAATCATTTGAGTGGTAACCCCGCCCCAGCAACTGCGCCGGATTTCAAGGCAAATCAGGACTGCTCTTATCTTGATGGCTCGAAGAGCCGAATTGATGCGCCCGCCGATTTTTATAAACACACGAACACGGTGACGGTAGCACCTGGAAAGCAGACTAGCTTTGATTTTCCTGGCGGTGGAATGGGCGAGGCAACTCAGTACGACACCAACGTTAACGGAAAAATCGTTCCGATTTATGTTTCCAGTCAGGCGCAGCCAAAAGGTGCGGCCCTTTCCGGATATAAAGAACTATCTAATATTACTGTGTCGTAAAGTTATTAGAATTTGAACAGCAAAATGGACATTGCTGAAGCCGTTTGGAGAAGATGTAGGCAGCGATGTGAACAATCGAATCAGGTACGTGGCGCTGCGTGCGTTGGGGAGCCGCGTGGCGCGTACTTTGCGGATAAGGCAGATGGCTTGCGGATTTCGGTGTTTTTTTACTGCCTCCTTGAATAAGACGTTGTGCAACCAGAAACGCATAAGCGGCAATGCACAGCGTTGCATGGTGATGAAAGCCACGCCATCCTCGTCCCTTAAAGTGCCCAAGGCCGAACTCCTGTTTGAGATCCTGGTAACCGCACTCAATGCGCCAGCGCATTTTGACAACGTGAACGAGACGTTCGACAGGTGCGTCTTCGAACACCGTTGAAAGCCAATATTTGGTCGGCTCAGGCTCGCCGGCAGGCCACTCAATCAGCAACCATTCTTCATCGCGCGGAGTATCACGCCAGTAATCACGG
>LGTG01000632.1 GCA_001190015.1 Candidatus Burkholderia crenata | reverse complement strand
TGGGTAGGAGGTTAGATTGGGACGTGAGTGTAGGAATAAAATTTTCCTTTGTTTGCCTGTTTCTGACTAACTTGTTTGTTACTTGTTGTTTGGTTTCTTGTTTGGTTTACTGTTTATTGGGTATTAATTAAGTCCTGTCAACCAATATAGACAATGGTCTACACAAAAGGAAAAGGCAAGCAGGCAGGTACATCAACTCCTGCCAAAGGCAAACGAGTGGCAGAGACGCCACAAAAGCGCCCCCGAGCGCCAGTTCATGAAGAACCCGAGCCCGATGTTGAGGAGGCGGAACAAACTCCTCTCAGGGTTGAACCTGAAGATGAGGTCGATGAGAATGTGGAGGAAGAAGATGTTCCCGAACCAGTACAAGAGGATTTACCCCCTGGAAATGCCCCTGGTGATGCTACTACCAACATGTTCAGAGCAATGGAAAATGCCTTCAACCGAATGACAAGACGAACTGAAGGCCAGACGGAAGAATCCCAAGCAGCTGCAGCCCAACGACAATTCCGATCCATGGATCCCGAG
>LGTG01000631.1 GCA_001190015.1 Candidatus Burkholderia crenata | reverse complement strand
TCGTTGTATTCATCGACGATATTCTTATTTATTCTCCTACCAAAGAAGCGCATCAGGAACACCTCCGAATTGTTCTTTCTACTCTTAGAGAGCATCAGTTGTATGCTAAGTTCTCTAAGTGTGAATTCTGGCTATCTGAGGTTCGGTTCCTAGGCCATGTTGTCTCCGAACAAGGCATCTCTGTTGATCCCGCAAAGATTGAAGCTGTTGTTAATTGGGAGCAGCCTAAGTCAGTCTTTGAAATACGAAGTTTTCTTGGACTTGCTGGCTACTATCGACGATTCGTCCAAGACTTCTCTCGAATTGCTGCCCCATTAACTAAACTTACCCGTAAAGGGGAAAAGTATGAATGGACATCGAAATGCGAAGAAGCATTTCAAAAGTTGAAGACTTTGCTCACCTCAGCACCAATCCTCGTTATTCCCGAACGAGGACTTGGGTATACAGTCTACTGCGACGCCTCTAAAGAAGGATTTGGATGCGTCCTTATGCAGTTATCTCAAGTGGTGGCTTATGCTTCCCGCCAGTTAAAGATTCACGAGCGCAACTACCCGACACACGACCTAGAACTTGGAGCGGTCGTTTTTGCACTCAAATGCTGGAGGCATTATCTCTTCGGAGAAAAATTTGAAGTATATTCTGATCACAAGTCACTCAAATATGTTTTCACTCAACGTGACTTGAATATGAGACAGCGACGGGGGGGGG
>LGTG01000630.1 GCA_001190015.1 Candidatus Burkholderia crenata | reverse complement strand
CGCCGCCATCTGGCGTTGCTTTCTGACCGCCGTTCACACTTGTGCTCGCGGCGGGCGAGTGGAAACTGGGCGGAATCGTGGCGGGCGGATTCGCAGGCGGTCTGGTGGTGTTTGGCGGCATTGCGCGCGTGGCGCTCTGGGTAGCCGTGCGGTTTGTTCGCAGCGAACGCGTGGGTGCGGGAGTGGGCGGGCGGTACGCACTGGCGTCGCTTGAGCGGCGCAGCGGCGCGAGCGCGCTGCAGATCACGGCGCTCGGCATCGGCCTGATGTGCCTGCTGCTCATCGCAATGACACGCAGTGACCTGATCGCGGGTTGGCGGCAATCGACGCCGCCCGGATGCGCCGAATCAGTTTTTCATCGATATCCAGCTCGACCAGCGCGCTGGCGTAACCGATTACCTCAACCAGCACGGCCAGACCGCCGCCCTTGTCGCCCATGGTGTGCGGTCGCCTGATCGCCGTGAACGGCAAGCCGGGTCAGTCCCGACAACTACAAGAAGGCCGATGGCAAAGCGCCTGGTCGACCGCGAGTTCAACCTCTCGTAACACCACCGAACTGCCCAGCGATAACCGCGTGGTCGGCGGCGACTGGTACGGCCCGAACGCGAAGTCGCAGGTATCGATAGAAGAGGGGCTCGCGAAGATCATCCACGTGAAGCTTGGCGATACGATGCGTTTCGATGTAGCCGGCATGCAGGTGGAAGGGCCGGTCACAAGCGTGCGCAAGGTCGATTGGAATTCGTTCAAAGTCAACTTCTTCGTGCTGATGCCGCCGCCGTCCATCAGCGATTTGCCCGCTAGCTTCCATTTGCCGACGGGGCAGCAGGGTTTGATCGATGGCTTGATCAACAAATATCCGAGTGTGACCGCCATTGATATCGCGCCGATTCTCGCGCAGATCCAGCGCGTGCTGGAGCAGGTGTGAACGGCGGTCAGAAAGCGACGCCAGATGGC
>LGTG01000629.1 GCA_001190015.1 Candidatus Burkholderia crenata | reverse complement strand
TCTGGTTTTGGCAGGCAGTGCGCAGGCACGCCGGCCCGGCGGCCCCGGCCGATTGCTAACTCTGCACGATCCGCCTTGCGACCGCCTTCCGTTTTGCCAGGATGTCGCATGGCGAGCGCAAATCGAAATGCCCGTTTACGTCGTCGGCTCGTGACGCCGTTACCGGTGTGGACGCTCAAACGATCGCTTGGACGAACCACATTCAAACGGAGACAGCTTGATGAAATTTCTTAAATCGACCTTGGTAGCCGCTGCTGTGCCTGCGAGATTGCCCGCGTACGCGCAAAACAGCGCGCCGCTTTACGGTGTCGTGGATACAGGCATCGTGTACCAGAACAATCAGGCATCGCTCGGTGCGGCGTCGGGGGCCATTCAGAGGTGAAATTTGCAGCTGGAATTTGGAATGGCAACCGATTTAGCTTGCAAGGATCGGAAGACGTGGGTGGTGGTACGAGAGTCCTTTTCAAACTCGGATCCGGCTTCAACGTGAACACGGGAGGGCAGCAATACGCGAATGCTCTGTTCGGCCGGCAATCAATCGTACGTTGGAGTGACGAATGCGCAGCTTAGTACGCTCGCTGTCGGGCGGCTTGCAATTACCCATATTTTTCGGCTAGTTCGAAACCGAGCAGGATATCTGTAAGCCTTACCAAT
>LGTG01000628.1 GCA_001190015.1 Candidatus Burkholderia crenata | reverse complement strand
CGCCATCTGGCGTCGCTTTCTGACCGCCGTTCACACCTGTCGGGCGCGTCGTCGCAATGGCGCAACGCGAAGCCGGGGAAAGTGTTCGATGCGCTCGTGAACGGCAGTTATGCCAATCCGGTGATGACTGTCGACGAAATAGCCACCGGCGACGCCCAATACGACCCGCTCGGCGCGCTTTACGCGTTGCTGGAAAACGATACAGAGCAAAGTTTCATCGATGAATTCGCTGAAATACCGATCAACGCAGGCAATGTGGTCTGGGTTGCGACAGCGAATCAGCAAACACGATTCCCGAGCCGTTGCTGAACCGGATGAACGTGTACAAGATCGCGCCGCCGGATCGCGATGGCGCGCGTCGTATCGCCCAGTCGATTTATGACGAGATCCGCAGCGCACACGCGTGGGGCGCACGCTTTCCGGAAACCCTGGTCGACGCGCCGCTCGACTCGTTGACCAGGGTTTCCCCGCGAGCTATGCGGCGCGCAATGCTCAATGCTTTTGGCAATG
>LGTG01000627.1 GCA_001190015.1 Candidatus Burkholderia crenata | reverse complement strand
TTCATGCATTACATTTATGCATTATTGTGTGGAGTTGCGACGATAGATGTATTTTATTTTATGCATCTTATTTGCGTGGATACGTTTATGAGCATTGCATTGCATTGCACCACATGGCATTGCATATACATTCGTGCGTGGTTATATTTATTGTTTCGTGTTAGAGGATATATATTCGTAGATTCCTTGATTGGAAATTATTCGGAGTTATTATTATGTTATTCGTGGACTAACATTTACTACTTGAGCATTCGA
Source organism: Candidatus Burkholderia crenata (assembly GCA_001190015.1). Classification (GTDB taxonomy): domain Bacteria; phylum Pseudomonadota; class Gammaproteobacteria; order Burkholderiales; family Burkholderiaceae; genus Caballeronia; species Caballeronia crenata. The sequence continues at coordinate 516 of LGTG01000627.1, read as the reverse complement.
AGTATTTCGAGGACTTAGATTGGCTTGATTGAGGTTGGTTGTCGTGGCTTAGTGGATATCGAGGTATGTAACTTGGTTACTCGAGACTCATATTTCTTCGGAGAGTAATTGGAACTATCTTGGGGTTAAACGTGCCCGTATCGAATTTATTTTGAGGTTAAAATTGTGATTGTTGACAGTAGGCTGCTGGGGATTGGATGGTTTGGTTTTGGGTTGGTTTTTGTGGCTGCTGTTTCAGTTCTGGGAAATAAGGCACCGTTAGAACGGTGGGCACCGTTCGCACGGTACCCGTTCGCACGGTAGGGGTCGTTCGAACGGTACCCGTTCGCACGGTTGGGGGGCGTTCGAACGGTAGGCGTTCGCACGGTTAAGGGCGTTCGAACGGTGTGGGGCGTTCGAACGGTCCCTTAAAATTCAGAATAATTGTTTCTTCAATCCGCGAACTGAGAAACACATCCCATCTTTATTTCTAACACATTTGGCTACTGTCTTGGAGGCGATTTGAGTATCTTCAAC
>LGTG01000626.1 GCA_001190015.1 Candidatus Burkholderia crenata | reverse complement strand
AACGACGTTAACATAAAGGATTACTTATTAAAAGAAAATCGTAGAGAAATATGGGTAATTATAAGTCCCGCAGGCCGTTTACCGATGTGACCGCTTTGACGTACCGCCACGATGCATGAGTTTCGGCGGTTCCCGCATCGGCGCTGCCATCGGAAACGAACTTCTGCGTGTCGTGGAGCCCTTGGCAATCGAAGCAGCCCAGCAGGCCGAGCATATGCAAATGGATACCTTGAACGAGCAGCGGCGGATCGTGGAACTCGAACTGCAGCAAGCCCATTACGAGGCGACGCTCGCCGAGCGGGGCTACGCCGCCTACGACCCCGATAACCGTCTGATTGCCGCGCAATTGGAGAAGAACTGGGGAAGCAGCATTACGTCGGGTACAGGCTTGCCAGGCACGTCTGGAGACGGCAGAGGCAGTGTCTTCTTTTGTGAAGTTCGCTGAGAATCTCCAGGCAGCCTGGAACGCTCCAGGCGTGACCATGCGCATGCGTCAGCAGCTAGTCCGCGCGCTCATCGTCGATATTGTTGCAGACGTTGACGAGGCTGCTCGCGAAGTCATGCTGACGATCCACTGGCACGGCGGTCAGCACTCCCAGCTACGAATTCGCAAGCCCATAACGGGCGAGCATGGATGCAGCACCTCTGACGAGGCGCTCGCGGTCGTTCGCAGCATGGCGAGCCGGTGGTCAGATCAGGACATCGCCGCATCGTTGAACCGGATGGGGTTACGGACAGGCCAGGGTAAGACCTGGACTGCGCATCGTGTCAGTTCCATACGGCGAGTGTGGAACATCCATGCGTACAAGTCGGCTGAGAAGGATGGAGAATGGTTGACGATGTCCGATGCGGTGAAATTGCTTGGCGTCACCCATTACATGATCCGGCGATTGATCACCGATCGGATCCTGCCAGCCGAGCAAGTGGCGAATTCAATCGGTCGTTGCAACATCTCGAAATTTG
>LGTG01000625.1 GCA_001190015.1 Candidatus Burkholderia crenata | reverse complement strand
ATTCTTTATTAACAGAGAATCGTAGAAAAATATGGGTAACTGCAAGGTCCTGCGTGGGCCGGCCGTCGTTGGGATCACGTGCATGCAGGTGCAGGATTGCCGCGCCTTCTTTGGCGGCGGCAAGCGCCGCGTCGCCTGTCTCCTGCGGCGTGACCGGCAGATAGGGCGACATCGACGGAGTGTGGATCGCACCGGTTGGTGCACAGGTAATAATGACTTTACGTTTGTTACGACTTGCCATGCTTCAAGCCCTCGTCGGAAAAGAAAAGCGTTCAGAGCACTTCCACATTGCCGCACACCGAGATCGCCTGCCCCGAAATGCCGCTGCCTCCCGGCGAGCACAGGAACAACGCTGTCGCCGCGACTTCTTCCGGCGTGGTCATGCACCGCAGAGAAATTTTCGAGAGATATTCTTTTTCCATCTGCTCGAGCAAGCTGTTGAAAAGTGCCCCGTCATGACGACCGAAGTAGTGTTCAAGAGGTTTGCACATGCAATTTGCTGCTGAATTGCGGGTTCGCCGAGTGGTTTTGGCAGGCAGTGCGCAGGCACACCAGCCCGGCGCCGTACGGTGCTCGCACCATGGCGGCTCATTGCAACGCTCCTTGTGGCACCACGCTTGGCATTCGGGCCATGCGGGTCAGATTGCTCGCGGCCATCGTCAGCTTGAAGTGCTGGTCAACGCGCTTGATGCCGCGATAGACCGTCTGCCGGATCCGGCCAATTGTCTTG
>LGTG01000624.1 GCA_001190015.1 Candidatus Burkholderia crenata | reverse complement strand
GTATCAGAGCTTAACCGGGTTACGTAAACCCTAGGGCTCTTGGGTAGGAGTTGGGATTGGTGCGAGAGCGTTGCTTGCTTATTTGCTTGTATGACTTTGGGTGCCATTACTTGCTTACTTGCTTGATTTGTTTGAGACTAATGAGACTAATGTTGATTTTTTGGTTGTTTGTTTAGTAGGATGGCACGCGGACGTGGTAGACCACCTACCACTGGTCGAGGTCGCGGCAGAGGCCGTGATAGTGAGTTCGTCGGCGATCTTGGCTTCGTGGATGAGGACGAGATTCGCGAGGCAGAGGACATCCCTCCACTTGAGGAGGTATCCGGTGAGTTCGATGGTGATTTTGAGGGAGAGGCACCTGAGCCTCAACCTCAAGATCCACCACTTGGGGGATTTGCAGAGGCTACTAGCATGTTCAGAGCTATGGAGGCCGTATTCACTCGTATGGCTCGGAGTCGAGATTCGGGGAGTGGCAGCAGTGAGTCGCGGGCCGCAGCAGCCCAGCGACAGTTTCGGATGATGGATCCACCTTCCTTTTCTGGGTCCGAGGAGGCTATAGAGGCCGACAGATGGTTGAAGGCGATTGAGCGGATTTTCCGTTCACTTCAGATGCA
>LGTG01000623.1 GCA_001190015.1 Candidatus Burkholderia crenata | reverse complement strand
TGTCGACGATCCATTTTGAGCAACGAACAGGCCGACAACTACGGGCTAGCAGCAACGGCCCCTGGTTGCTTCGCTTCTATTCAACCCAACGCCGCCGTTCAGTGTCAGATTTGCACCGCCGCTAACATCTGCCGTGAGTGCTCAACTTCCGCGCCAGATTCAATAATCCGCGTCTTCGATCCACGCAGCCTGAATAGCTTCGAGAATCTTCTCGTTGGACCGCTCAGGGTCGTCGTCGAACCCCGGCAGTTCCGTCATCCAGCGATGTAGATCCGTAAATCGCACGAATTGCGGATCGACGTTCTGATGCGCGTCGGTCAGTGCCATCGCGATATCCTGCGTTTGTCCACTTCATGGCAAGCGCTTCTGTCTCGTGGTCGCTGATTTGACTTCAGTGATTCTCTTTGGCATGATTGACGGAGTAACGCGGGATCTCGACGACCAGATCCTCGTCTGCGGGAGCCATCGCCTGACATGATAACCGCGACGTCGGCTCAAGTCCCCAAGCCTTGTCGAGCAAATCGTCCTCGTTTTCCTCGGACGGCACAAGCGCGTTGAAACCCT
>LGTG01000054.1 GCA_001190015.1 Candidatus Burkholderia crenata | reverse complement strand
GCTTACAGATATCCTGCTCGATTTCGAACTCGCCGAAAATATGGGTAATTGCAAGTACGCCCATGGTGCCAAGAGATGCCGCCGTATCGCGTGCAATTTGCGCTACTTCGCCGAGCGACCGTCCCTCGGCGGCAGCCGCGCCCGCTATCTTGTGCACGAACACGGTTCCTGCAAGACCACGCCGGCCGGCGTGTTCGCCGTGTGCCGACAGCGCGACGGCGGCGGCGACGATCATCATTTCCACCGCAATGCCCTCAGCCCGCGCGATCTCCGCAGCAAGGCCGAAATTGAAGCAGTCGCCCGTGCAGTTCTTGACGATCAGAAGGACGCCCGCAGGACCGGCCACGGCGCGAATGGCATCGAGGACGGCATCGGCGCGCACGATGATCGTGCTGCCCTGCAGCAACGATAAGCCCGGGTTGAGTGCGGCGAGTCCGTCAAGCATGTCGGGCACGACCTCGGAGACGTCGTTGATGAGCTTTTTCATGTCAGCCATCCTCCTTGGAAACCGCCGGATCTTCGGCGCGAGCCCTTCGCGGTTGGAAGACATGATAGATGGCCTGACTGCATCGCGCTTTTGCGTTCTTCAATCGCGCTTGTCGGTCGCGCAGTCAGTCGAGGAACTCGGTCGTGCGCTGCTGAAGCATGGCCCTGAAGTCATCGAGCCAGCCGATAGACAACCGCCAGCTTTGCCAATACAGATCGATGTCGATATGCGTACCCGGCACGAGTTCAACCAGCTCGCCGGATGCGAGCGCCGGCCCGATCATCTGTGTGGGACACATGCCCCACGCCATGCCGGACAGGCACGCGCGCAGATAACCCGCTACATGCGGAATCAGGTGCCTTGGCGGATCGAGATCCGCTCGCGTGACCCCTGCACTGAAGTGCCGGTCAAAGTACGCCGGTGAGCAAACGAGCAGGTAGCACATGCGCCCCAGCTTGGTCGAGCGGCATCCCTGTACCGGCCTCGGCCTGCGTGGTGACCGCCCCTTGCACGCTGCCGTCGCGGAGTTGCTGCGCCATATATTCCTGACCTTCGATAACCAGGTCGAGCAGCATTTCCCGCTCGGCGCAGAAGTTTGCGATGGCGTCGATGAACCAGGTGCCTACGCTGTCGTCATTGACCACCATGCGAAACGTCCGCCACTTTCCGGCGAGCATTCCCGGCAAGGTCGGCATCTGCCCGCCCAAGTTTCGAGACGCTGCACGCGTTCTATACGACGGCAAAGCAGTGCGCCCGGAGGCGTGGCAATACATGGCTGACCACGCTTGACCAGCACGCTTCCGACTCTTTCTTCCAGCAGCTTCACCCGCTGGGACACGGCCGATGGCGTGACGTTGAGTTCCCGGGCGGCGCGATCGAACGAGCCGAGGCGTACCACCGCTCCAAGTGCATCGAGCAAGGCGTAATCCAACATTTAACTCGCATTAGGAAAGTTAGCTTCTTTTAAGCATTGACGAAAGGCAGACTACGCCTGTTGGTAGCGCCCGTCCACCGGCCTCTTTTGCCGGACTTGGACTCGGGCTTCGGCTGCCGCACGTGCGCGCCTCGCTACCCGCTGCAAAGACAGTCACTTCTCCTGGAAAAACCATGACCCCATCGCCGTTTCAACTCGAGCGTTATTTCGCTGTTCACGAATTCACTGCACGCTATCTGCTGTGCAGCTCCGACCCGGAATCCATGTCGATTACTGACCTGCTCGCGTTCGAACCCGGGTCCGTGGAAGGTCTTGGCCGCCTCCGCCTGGGCTACACCGAATATCCCGGTGGGCCTGAACTCCGGCAAGAGATTGCAACGTTATACGAATCAATCGATATAGAAAACCTGATCGTCCACATGACCGGTTATCAGTCGCACTATTCGATCGCTGAAGCGGCGGGTGTTTCGGTGTCGCCGTGGCTTGCACGCGAATCAGAGGATTGGGACCTGGATCCCGACGAGCTGGAGAAACTCGTCCGGCCGGAAACGAAAGCGTTGCTCATCTGCGCGCCGCACAATCCGACCGGTTATCTCCCTGAGCGCGAGCGGTTTGACGCTATCGTCGAATTCGCCCGGCGACACGGTCTATGGCTATTCAGCGACGAGGTTTATCGAGGGCTGGAGCATGATCCCGCCGCGCGTTTGCCCGCTACGTGCGATGCCTATGAGAAAGCGGTATCGCTTGGGGCTTTATCGAAGTCGCATGGTTTGGCGGGACTGCGGGTTGGCTGGGTCGCAACCCGGGATCGCGATGTGCTCGCGGCCATGAGCACGTTCAAGGACTACCTAACCATCTGCAATAGCGCACCCAGCGAGAGTATCTCGCGAGCATTGCGCTGCGTCACACCGGCGCGTTGACTGAACGCAATATGTCGATCGTCAGGAATAACCTCGCCATCCTCGATACCTTCTTCGCGCGTCATCACGAGATTCTGGAGTGGCGCCAGCCGTCGGGTGGGACAGTCGTTTTCCCTCGGCTGAAGCGGGTGCAGAGCGGTTTTGCGCCGAAGTCCTTGAGCGAACCGGCGTGCTTCTGCTGCCCAGCGCGTTGCTTGAGTAAGGCAATGAGCATTTCCGTATTGGTTTTGGCCGCCGAAACATGTCCGAGGTCCTGCAGATATTCGACAACTATTTGCGCGAGCACAGTTCGAAGTAGGGCAACCGAAAGGATAAATGCAGAGTTCAGAGTTTGTTGACGTATCTCTTCCAGGGGTATAGGATTCAGGCTATGAACTCTAAAATTCTCCACGAATCGCACCACGGCATTGTTCTTCGTCTGAAGCGTGCTGAGGGCCATTTGCGCAGCACGATCGTCATGATCGAGACTGGGCGGAATTGCGTTGAAGTCGCGCAACAACTTCACGCTATTGAAAAGGCCATTACTAACGCCAAGAGGGCATTGATTCACGACCATGTGGACCACTGCCTTGACGCGCAGTCTGGCCTTGATGCGGAGTCGGCCAAGGCCGCGCTCGGCGAATTCAAAGAGATCGGCAAATATCTTTAGCAGGCTGTTGAAAAACGCCCCGTCATGACACGACCGAAGCAGTGTTCAAGAGGTTTGCACATGCAATTTGCTGCTGAATTGCGGGTTCGCCGAGTGGTTTTGGCAGGCAGTGCGCAGGCATGCCAGCCCGGCGCCGTACGGTGCTCGCACCATGGCGGCTCATTGCAACGCTCCTTGTGGCACCACGCTTGGCATTCGGGCCATGCGGGTCAGATTGCTCGCGGCCATCGTCAGCTTGAAGTGCTGGTTAACACGCTTGATGCCGCGATAGACCGTCTGCCGGATCCGGCCAATTGTCTTGCCCCAGCCGAAATGCTCTTCGATACGTTTGGCCCGCGTGCCGCGAG
>LGTG01000622.1 GCA_001190015.1 Candidatus Burkholderia crenata | reverse complement strand
AAGCGATGGTCATGGCGAAGGAATCGCTGATGGACACCATCGATATCCAGGACGTCATTGCGCGCGGACCGCAGGACTGGATCGAAGAGTTGCGCGTCGAGCTGCACGAGAAGGTGAACGCGCTGGGTATTGGCGCGCAAGGTCTGGGCGGCCTCGCCACCGTGCTCGACGTGAAGATCATGGCGGCTCCCACGCACGCGGCATCGAAGCCGATCGCCATCATCCCGAACTGCGCGGCCACGCGCCACGCGCATTTCACGCTCGACGGTTCGGGCGTGGCGAAACTCGACGTGCCTTCGCTCGACGCCTGGCCGAAGGTCGAATGGGTCGCCAACACGGAGACGAGCCAGCGCGTGGACCTGAATACGCTGACGAAGGAACAGGTCGCGACATGGACGTCGGGCCAGACGCTGCTGCTCTCGGGCAAGATGCTCACGGGGCGGGACGCGGCGCACAAACGTATTGCCGACATGCTCGCCAAGGGCGAAAAGCTCCCGGTCGATTTCACGAACCGCGTGATTTATTACGTCGGCCCGGTTGATCCCGTCCGCGAGGAAGTCGTTGGCCCGGCAGGTCCCACGACGGCCACGCGCATGGACAAGTTCACCGAGATGATGCTGTCGCAGACCGGCCTGATCTCGATGATCGGCAAGGCCGAACGCGGCCCGGTTGCCATCGAGGCAATCAAGAAGCACAAGGCCGCGTACATGATGGCGGTGGGCGGAGCGGCGTACCTGGTG
>LGTG01000621.1 GCA_001190015.1 Candidatus Burkholderia crenata | reverse complement strand
CCGATCCACGCCCCCAGCCTTTCGGGACCCAGGCGGAATCTTTTCCCAAGCCGCTCATCGCGAAACCGGCTTTGTCCCGCTTCCTCGTTCAGCCACGCATTAGCATCACAGGCATCTTCCGATGCACGCTTTCGACCGCCTCTGTTCGTCATCGCCGTCCCTCATCAACTAATCTTGCAACGACGTTAACAGAAAGGATTCTTTATTAACAGAGAATCGTAGAAAAATATGGGTAATTGCAAGTCACCAATCAGCATCACCACGATTTCGAACGTCTTCACGAAGCGCGTGAGCCTGGCCTTGTCGTATTTATCGGCGACCTGGCCTGATGTCGCGGAAAAAAGCACAAAGGGGATGATGAAGATGGCAGAGATCAGGAAAGCGGCCGTTTTTGGATCGACACCTGAAAAGCGCGCGGCCTGAAACGTGACCAGCGACGTAAAGCCGACCTTGAAGACGTTGTCGTTAAGCGCGCCGAGAAATTGTGTCCAGAAGAACGGCGCAAAACGACGTTCGCGCAACAGGCGAAACTGACTGTCGCCATGTTGGGCGCCGGTCTTTTTCGCTCGGGTCAATGCAGATGTTTCGCTCATGGATTATTGGAATTGGTAGCTGAGAGAGTTGATCCGTTGAAGGTATCGGCATAGGGGACGACCATAAGGCCATACCCCTGCCACACCACCCGGCATGCGGGTCCG
>LGTG01000620.1 GCA_001190015.1 Candidatus Burkholderia crenata | reverse complement strand
CATCTCAGGCTTTTATCCGCCTCGCACACAAAAATTCAGACACTTCCCGCGCCGCGCCCGCTCCGGCAATAGTTTCATTCTTCGCATCGTTCCCACATGGCATCTTTATTCCCGCAACGCCCCGTTCCCCTCGCTTTCGGCGATATCCAGGGTTGCCACGAAGCATTCCAGCGTCTGCTAGCTAAAGCCGCGCCGAGCGACGCTACGCCGTTGTGGTTCGCCGGCGACATCATCAACCGAGGCCCCGAATCGCTCGCTACCCTGCGCGACTTGATTGCCCTGGGCGACCGCGCCGTCACTGTCCTCGGCAATCATGACCTGCATCTGCTGTCCGTTTCGGCGGGTATCCGGAAGTCGAAAAAAGGCGACACCATCGACGAAATTCTGGCCGCCCCCGACGCCGTCGATCTTCTCGACTGGGTTCGGCATCGCCCGATTGCTCACTTCGATCACGGCATGCTGATGGTGCACGCAGGCGTCCTGCCGCAATGGGACGTCGCGCTGACACTCGAACTCGCCGACGAATTCCAGCGCGCCCTGCGCGCGCCCAACTGGAAAGAAACGCTCGCGAGCCTCTACGGCAATGAGCCGGCCCGCTGGAAACCCAAGCTCAAGGGCAGCGACCGGCTGCGCGTGGTGTGCAACGCGCTGACGCGCCTGCGCTTTTGCTCCGCCGAAGGCGACATGGACTTCTCGTCCAGCGGCGGCGTGGACTCGGCATCCCCAGGTTTCATGCCCTGGTTCGACGTGCCGTCGCGCGGAACATCGGATGTCACAGTCGTGTTCGGCCATTGGGCTGCACGGGGTCTGATCATCCGCGATAACGTCGTCGGCCTCGATTCAGGCTGCGTGTGGGGCGAAGAGCTCACTGCGGTGCGCCTGGCAAGCAACCCGGCCGAACGCACCGTGACCCAGGTGGAATGCTCGAACTGCCGCGCGGTCATCGACTAAAGTCCGCACGCACGTGGCGGATTTACAACAAATCCGCCATGCAGAGTTCCAGTGCCTCACGCCAGTCAGGCGCCGTCACCCCAAACATGGTGAACAACTTCTGGTTCGATAGCCGGGAGTTCTGCGGGCGAGCCGCCACAGTTGGATATATATTGCGAATAAGCCGCCGTAGGGATCACATTGACCACCGGCTTCTGCTCTAGCGTCGATTTGTCGAAGATAGCCTGAGCGAGGCCACACCACGAGGTCGCGCCGGAAGCCGTCAGGTGGTAAATGCCCGAGTACCGCAGCCACTCATCCAGATCCTGGGCAAGAAGCTGTGACACCACCTCCGACGTTATTGTCGTGATGGTCCTGGACCATGTCGGCGCGCCTATCTGGTCAACCACCACGCTCAACTCCTCACGGTGCACGCCAAGCTGCAGCATCGTTCTAACAGGCTGTTGAAATTGGGTCCCGTGTAAGCGGGGTTTAAGGGACAAGCTTATATGGATC
>LGTG01000619.1 GCA_001190015.1 Candidatus Burkholderia crenata | reverse complement strand
ATATTAGGGCGCGTGATGGGTACCTTGTTTGCGTATTGATTTATGTGTTATGTGTTGGCTTACGTGAACATGTTTTAAATTCTTTACATGAGCATACATGTTACATGTCATTGCATAAATAAAGTGAAAGATGAAATGGAAAGAATCAAAGTAATTGAACAAAATATTGTGGATTGTGACCTTACTACCCCATGTTTAGAGTCGTGAGCGAGCGGCTTGCATGAGGGCTAGATGTGATACAGGCCGTGTTTTGAGTCGTGCGCGAGCGGCTAGCACGGAAAAGTAAGAAATGAACCAACCCTATGTTTTGAGTTGTGAGCGAGCAACTAGCATAGCGGCCAAAGAATGAATAAGAAGTAAGAACGAAAAGAAGTATGAAAGAAAGAAGTAAGAAGGAAAGAAAGAAAAGAAAGTAAAGCAAGAAAAATGCATTGCATGTTGCATATCATTGTGGTTGGCTTTGATGTGATTCGGTTCATTTTTATTGTCTATTGTGTTACACTATTATAGTGCACAAAGGCTAGTCTATCGTAGTATTGGGTAGACTAACCCGTGCTCTCCTTGTCCATTTGCATGGTTATTTGGACATTGTAGGTACCGACCCTGATGATGGACAGGCATGAGACTTGAGGTAGAGAAGACCGAAGACTTAGCTCAGACTTTCTTTTTAGTTGTTATTCATTTCATGTGACAGACCAGTTGTAGACTTATTTACTTCATTTCTGTTTCATTGAGATGTAGTGGACCAGTAGTTTGTTATTTTCGTTTTGGGCCTCGATGCCAAGTTGTACTCAGACTATGTGGATTTGATTATGTTTAGTGTGAGATGGACTTATATTTCGTTATGTGGTTGTTGTTATCTATATTTTGATGTGTTGATTATGATACACTCACCTCCAGGTGCTCTAGGATTCGGATTCTTCGGGATTCGGGTCTTAGGGAAACTGGGGCGTGACAGGTTGGTATCAGAGCATCAAGGT
>LGTG01000618.1 GCA_001190015.1 Candidatus Burkholderia crenata | reverse complement strand
GTTCACAGCTTCGATTCTTCTGCCTTACAGCCCGACTTGAGAATCTTGTGGAACACCTCGATTTTCCATCGCAGTGCGTACCAGTCAAGTTTCTCAATAGCCTGTCTGCGGGAAGTAACGGGTAAATTGGTGATCAACTTCCATTCAATACGTTTTCTGGCCTTGGGTAGCCCCTGTTCAACTGCATGAATTATCGTCAGGGACAGAGCCGGGTAACGGCGTTGCTTGCCGATTGGCGGCTGCGTATTCGAACATCCTGAGCGCGCTGATTTTGCGCGGCCGCACGGGCGAGGGCTGCCGGATCGACGTGTCTATGGTCGAATGGATGGGTTATCCGTTATACTACGCAATTGGTAATCAAAATCCACCCGCGTTATCCGGTGCGTCGCACGCAACGATCTATCCGTATGGCCCGTTCCTGGCCGGAGACGGCAAGACGGTCATGCTGGGTTTGCAGAACGAACGTGAATAGAAAGTGTTTTGTGAACGCGTGCTTGAACAGCCCTCGCTGGCTGCTGATCTGCGCTTCGATGCGAATTCCAAACGCTCGGCATCGCGTGATGTCCTGCGCGAGCTGATTGTTGCTGCGTTCAGCAAGCTGACTGCAGCCGAAGTCCTGCAACGGCTCGACGCAGCGGGCATTGCGAACGCGCAGATGAATACGCTGGCCGATGTCTGGGCGCATCCGCAACTCGAGTCGCGCGATTGTTGGCGCGAGGTGGGCACATCGGCGGGACTGATTCCTGCGTTGCTGCCGCCGAGCATGCCGAACGGTTTCGAGCCGCGCATGGATCCCGTTCCGGCGCTGGGCGAACACACCGACGCCATCCTGCGCGAACTCGGCTACGAAACTTCGCAGATCCAGGCGTTGCGCGAAGCCGGCACCATCTAATCCCTTAGCAGGCTGTTGAAAAGTGCCCCGTCATGACGACC
>LGTG01000617.1 GCA_001190015.1 Candidatus Burkholderia crenata | reverse complement strand
CAGGCCGACAACCACGGGCTAGCAGCAACGGCCCCTGGTTACTTCGCTTCTATTCAACCCAACGCCGCCGTTTAGTGTCGGATTTGCACCGCCGCTAACACTCGCGGGTCAGAAGCCCCGGTGTGCCCGCATCGGGGTTTCGCCTCATTTGAGCTGTCAGTTTTGGCATCAGCGTCCTGCTCCGGATTTCTGCCCAACAACTACGCCTGAACTTGCGGAACCGGCAGAGCGGCGTTCTAAGCCATCCAGGAATACAAAAAGCCGTTTCGGGACTGGTGTCGGAAACGGCCTTTTTGCACGAGCTGCGCTTTTATACGGTGTGCGCTGAACTCAGTGAGACGCGTGGTCGTGATCGCGCTTATGCGCGCTGAGGTCTTCAGCGACCTGACATGCGGGACATATACCCTTCAATTCGATGTCGTCGCCGGCCAGCCTATACCCGCTCGCCTCGACCTGCGACATCAGGCTCTGGCGCAACTGCTTTTGCTGCTGCAACTCGGTCACGCGGCCACATTGCTGGCAAACAATCAGCACGCCGTGCTGGCAATGGGTGAGATCGTGGCAGACGGCAGAAAATCCAGCGCCCGATACACCGTGGGCGGCGACGCGTTCGGATGCATCCCCCGCATTTCGTCGAGCAGCGTATAGGCCTTGGTCGCGCGGCCCGAGGCCAGCAGCAACTCGAGCACGGTGCGGCGAATGGGCGTGAGTTTCTGATCACGCTCGCGACAATAGTCGTCGGCCATCGTGACGGCCGCCTGGAGCGCGTCGGCGGACGAGTCGGTGTGAGACTGGGCGTCGTTGGCGGGCGTGTTCATCTTAGGTTCAAGCAGTCGTTGCAACACCATCATTTAGGTTGCGAATATTAACTCTTCAAACGCCTCGGCTGGTGTCTTCCAATCGAGGGCTTTGCGTGGTCTGCAATTAAGCGCGTTCGCAACTGCGTCGAGTTCTCGCTCGGAGTATCGACTAATGTCGGTGCCTTTAGCAGGCTGTTGAAAAGCGCCCCGTCATGACGACCGAAGCAGTGTTCAAGAGGTTTGCACATACATGATTATGCTTGCTGCTAAATTGCGGGTTCGCCGAGTGGTTTTGGCAGGCAGTGCGCAGGCACGCCGGCCCGGCGCCGTA
>LGTG01000616.1 GCA_001190015.1 Candidatus Burkholderia crenata | reverse complement strand
TTCGAACTCGCCGAAAAATATGGGTAATTGCAAGGGAAAGGCGGATGCCACAGTGGACAGCGGACCTAGTTCACGGACTGCCCGATTGATGATGCCGCGCGCCGGCCGGCCCGTGAATATGTTCGTCAGCACCGTGGAATCATCCTGGGACTCGCGCAGCGCAATACGATGCACCTCGGGTACCTTCGCCTCCGGACAAAACAGATACGCGGTCCCCATCTGCACAGCCGACGCGCCCAGTGTGAGCGCAGCGACAATTCCTCGCGCGTCGGTTATGCCGCCTGCGGCGATCACGGGAACAGAGACGGCGTCAACTACTTGCGGCACTAGCGCAAACGTGCCGACCTGCGCAGCATAGTCCTGCGTCAGGAAGTTTCCACGATGCCCGCCAGCTTCAACGCCCATCGCGATGACGGCGTCACACCCATGCGCCTCGAGCCAGCGCGCTTTCGCCACGGTTGTTGCTGCCGCTATGATTTTTGCTCCGGTCGCTTTCACGCGATCAAACAGGCATTTATATGGTAGTCCGAAATAAAAGCTCACGACCTCGGATTTGAATTCCTCCACGATCGCACAGAAGTCGTTGTCGAACGGGCGACGGTCTGCCGCGGGCGGCCTGACTTCAGGGTCGAGTCCATATTCGACGTAATACTCCGCCAGACGCGCGCGCCATGCCATGGTGCACGCTGCATCGGCTTGCGGCGGAACATGACAGAATGAGGTTGATCGGGGCACGCGTTTTAGACCGGATCAGCGCAACGCCGTTATGCGCTTGCTCCACGCTAAGCAGCGCGCAAGGCTGCGATCCCAGGCCGCCCGCTTCACCTACGGCTATCGCCAATTCTGGCGTACCCAGACCTGTCATGGGCCCTAGCAGGCTGTTGAAAAGCATCCCATCATGACGACCGA
>LGTG01000615.1 GCA_001190015.1 Candidatus Burkholderia crenata | reverse complement strand
GTGCAATCGAGGCACGGCCGGTGTCGGCATAGATGACGCCAAACAGCCCGTTGAGCCGTTTCAACGCTTCGTTGACCAGCAGTCGAATTGGTCTCAGCGGGTGATCCGCCGGGACGAAATCCTCCAGCTTGACCGTAGTAAACAGAGGTTCTTGCATCTCATCCAATCCGCGCATCGCATCCATCGCCAAAGATTATGAACACGATATCCATAACGCTTGTCCCTCAAACCCCGCTTACACGGGACCCAATTTCAACAGCCTGCTAAAGACGTTGCGACGACGCGGGCAAAAACCCCGCACATCAGCGTTGAAACGTCCTCCGGGCCACCATCCAGAAGGCACCGGCGAAAGGAATCGTACCCACGCCATGTTTGAATGTCAATATAAATGAGAACAATTCTCATTATAATTACAGTGAGGTGAAAATCCCCTTACAGAAATCGTTTACTACGTCTTGTTAACTTCGTTATTTGAAATTATTCAGTAATAGTTTTGATATTTATAGATGACGGGATGATCACAAACATTGGCGGTTTACCCCCGTTCAGCATGTGCCGCAATCTTCAGGGTCAAACCGGGTAGGTAATCGCCCGCATCAGGGTATTGACTGAGCGCGTCAACAACGGCGGCAGTGCGGCTTAAACGAGCTTCGGCAATCGCGGCTTAAACCCGCTATGCCGAAATCCGCATTGCCAATGCGACGAACTGCCAAGACGCCACTAATTTGGCTTCCTAAATTGCATCTGCCTGCCGGTCGCCAGCGAGTTCGTTGAACAAGCTCAACCGTCTTCTTCGTCGACACGATGACGGCGCGCACGAGCAAATCCCGTCTTGCTTGCAAGCGTGCCCTCAGTAGTGCAGTCGTGTATCGGGAAAACGGAGTTGAAAACCTGTAGATAATAAAACCAAAAAGCGAAAGCTGATTGCCCCGCTTGCCGGACCTGTCCAACGCAGAAGGAGAATCAAGAATGCATCTTCGAACAAGCATCAAACCGCTCGCCTGGATCCTTGCGTGTGCTGCCGCCACTCTGAGCGGTTTGCCGCTGTACGCCGCTGTCGACACGTTCGACGTCAAGGTCGGCTTTGCCGCCCCGCTGACGGGCGCGAACGCCGGTTACGGGAAGGACCTGCAGAACGGCGTGCAATTTGTGCTGGATGAAGCGGACGCGAAGAAGATCCAGATTGGCGGCAAGACGGCCAACTTTGTCATCCAGGCGGAAGACGATCAGGCCGGCCCGCGGATCGGGGTGCAGGCGGCGCAGAAACTCGTCGATAGCGGCGTGGCCGTCGTGGTTGGCCACTTCATTCGGGCACGACGATTCCGGCGTCGCAGGTCTACCAGACCGCCGGCATTCCGGTGATCGATCCTGCCGCGACCAATCCGACCAGCGCGGGACTGACGAAAACACTAACGGGCTGCTCCG
>LGTG01000614.1 GCA_001190015.1 Candidatus Burkholderia crenata | reverse complement strand
ATGATGGTGTTGCAATGACTGCTTGAACCTAAGCACCACACGAAGTGCAGAGTCGGTATGAATCACTTTCCCAAGTTGCTGTCGTCGCAGATTGGCTTCGATGTCGCGGAAACGCTGCTCGAAGGCTTCGACCGTCACTATCGTGTGTTTCGTGATACGGCCATCGCGGTGAAGGGACTATTCGAAGCCGGCGACTGGCATGCGCTGCAGCGGCTGGCGCGCCGCGAGCGCATCACGTCGTACAACGATCGGGTGGAAGAGTGCGTGATGCGTCTGGAAGACGAGTACGACGCCGAGAACATAGACCATGAAATCTGGCAGCAGATCAAGCTGCATTACATCGGCCTGCTGACGTCGCACCGCCAGCCTGAGTGCGCGGAAACGTTCTTCAACTCGGTATGCTGCAAGATCCTGCATCGCTCGTACTTCTTCAACAACGATTTCATTTTCGTGCGGCCCGCCATTTCGACGGAGTACATCGAGAACGACGAGCCCGCGGCCAAACCAACCTATCGCACGTATTACCCGGGTAAAGACGGGCTCGCCACGACGCTCGAACGGATCGTCACGAACTTCCAAGCTCGAGCCGAAGTTCGAAGATTTGCACAGCGCGACCTCCAGTGCCTGATGCAAGCCATTACCGAAGCGTTCGGCGAATTCAAGGCCGCGCCAAATTTCTAGATTCATGTGCTGTCGTCTTTTCCATATGTGTTCAAGCTGATCAAGGACAACTTTCCGCCGCCGAAGGAAACCACGCGCAAGAAGATCCAGGACAAGTATCAGCTCGTCAAACGTCACGACCGTCTCGGACGCATGGCCGATACGCTCGAGTATTCAAGCGTCGCGTTACCGCTGTCGCGCCTCGACGATGCGCTGCTTAACAGGCTATTGAAAAGCGCCCCGTCATGACGACCGAAGCAGTGTTCAATAGGTTTGCACATGCAATTTGCTGCTGAATTGCGGATTCGCCGAGTGGTTTTG
>LGTG01000613.1 GCA_001190015.1 Candidatus Burkholderia crenata | reverse complement strand
CGCTTTCAGCCAGCACCACAGGCTTCTTCCGATGCACGCTTTCGACTGCCTCTGTTCGTCATCGCTGTCCCTCATCAACTAATCTTGCAACGACGTTAACAGAAAATCGTAGAAAAATATGGGTAATTGCAAGAATAGACCGCTTACCGAGACCAACCGAGGACCCCATGAATCAAGCCGACCTTCAAGCCAAGCCGTGGCAACTTTCCGAACGTGCGAGAAAGCTTATCAGTTCGGCCATTCGCGAAATCCTGAAGGTCACCGGGCGGCCCGAGGTCATTTCGTTCGCGGGCGGATTGCCGTCGCCGGCTACGTTTCCGGTCGAGGAAATGCGAGTGGCGTGCGACCGCATCCTGTGTGACAGCCCCGCCGCCGTGCTGCAATACAGCGCCACCGAAGGTTACCTGCCGCTGCGCGAATGGGTCGCGCAACGCTACTCGGTCAACGGCGCGTCGATCCGGCCGTCGCAGGCGCTCGACCTGCTCGGCAAAGTGCTGATCGATCCCGCCAGCCGCGTACTGGTTGAAACGCCCACGTATCTCGGCGCGCTGCAGTCGTTTTCCATGTACGAACCGAACTACGTGCAAGTCCCCACCGACGAACACGGCTTGATCGTATCCTCGCTCGACGCCACGCTGACGGCCGGTGCACGCTTGTTGTACGCACAGCCGAATTTTCAGAATCCGACCGGCCGTCGCCTGTCGCTCGAGCGCCGCACCGCGCTGGCCGCGTTCGCACAGCGCGCCGGCTTCCCGGTGGTCGAGGACGATCCCTACGGCGCGCTGGATTACGCGGGCGCGCCACTGCCGACCATGCTGTCAATGGCGCCCGATCACATCGTCCACCTGGGTTCTTTCTCGAAGGTCCTGTCGCCCGGCATGCGCGTGGGTTACATCATTGCGCCCGAGGAACTGCACTTCAAGCTGGTGCAGGCGAAGCAGGCAACCGACCTGCATACGCCGAGCCTCACGCAAACGCATCGTGCACGAAGTCGTCAAGGACGGCTTTCTCGAGACGCATATCCCGAAGATCCGCGCGCTGTATCGTGATCAATGCGCGGCCATGCTGGCGTTGTTCGAACAGCACATGCCGGCGGGCGTTGAATGGAACCGTCCGGAAGGCGGCATGTTCGTGTGGGTGAAGCTGCCTAAACACATCGATACAATGAAACTACTTGAGCAATCCATCGAGCAACACGTCGCGTTCGTGCCCGGCGGCCCGTTCTTCGCGAATGAAGCGGAACACAACATGCTGCGGCTATCGTTCGTCACCGTGCCGCCGGCGAAAATCGACGAAGGTGTCGCCAAGCTCGGCGCGCTGGTCTGATCTCGTTGCAAGGCGTGCGCGCGAGGGTAGAACGACCGCCCCGGTGCGCTCTCGCGTCATCCTTTCCATCTTTAGCAGGCTGTTGAAATTGGGTCCCGTGTAAGCGGAGTT
>LGTG01000612.1 GCA_001190015.1 Candidatus Burkholderia crenata | reverse complement strand
GCAGGGGTACGGCCTTATGGTCGTACCCTATGCCGATTGGAGGGGGCGTGGTTCGAAGACAACGATAACCTGTCCAAAGGAAAACTGATAAAAACCCAACAACAAAAGCACCAACCAGAACCCGTCCACCGGTGCCAACAAACAATAAAAAACGGTGCGATGCCCTTTCGGACACCGCACCGATACGCGCCTCTCGCAGCAGCGTGAAAACCTTATGACTCTCTCTGTCGTACTTGCTCCGGCTGATTCGTTCGGCTTAGAACGAGTGCTGGATGCCTGCGTACACACCGGTCTGGTTATGACCCGGCAGCGGGTTATCGGTCGAAACCGTGTCACCCGCGCTGTTCGCGTTCAGGCCGAAGTTTGCGTTCTTGCTGTTACGTGCCGATGCGATTTGGATGTCCAGCAACGTACGCTTCGACAGGTTGTACGAACCGCCGATCGTGTAGATGTTGGCGTTGCTGGCACCGTTGTTCGCATTGACGTGATAGACCGCTGCGATCAACGCTGAAGCCGGCGTAACTTGCCACGTCACGTCGCCCCATTCCTGATCATCGGTCGTCGTCGGCGTATTCGTCATGCCCGACGTGCGCGAAGCCTGATAAACGGCCTGGATCTTGAACTGACCGAGGAACACGTTGACACCGGCGAGATACTCACGTGAAGCCGTGAACGGGTTGTTCAGCTGGCCGTTGGCTGCATCGCAAATTTCGTCGTACAAGCCGCGCAACTGGAACAGCGACGTGGCGTAGGTGACCTGCAGACCAGCTCGGCCTTGGGTAGTCGTGCCGTTACCGTTGAAGCTCGTTGCGTTCGAGAAAGCGTACTAGCCGGCGATCTTCGGCGATTGCCACGACACGTTGTTGCTCGATTGCGGCCAGTTGCGGCCACGCACCAGCGACGCCGACGACCAGTTCGACTAACCGAACGGGTCGAAGTCCCACACGCCGTTTGCGATGAACAGTTCGCGACCCAGCAAGAAGGTACCGAACTGGTCGTTGGCGATACCGACTGTCGCCCAACGATTGAAGAGCCGTTGTTGCCCGGGCCGGCGCCAGTCATGGTGGGCGAATTCAACCGGTCGTTGCAATATCTCGAAATTTGCAGGTGTTAAATGGGGCGACCGCGGAGCTGGAGCTTGCAACAAACCGGGAGGCCAATGATGCCATCGCCGGGCAGGCCAGGTGTCAATC
>LGTG01000610.1 GCA_001190015.1 Candidatus Burkholderia crenata | reverse complement strand
AACAAGATCGTTCCGCATTTCTGATCGACGCCGCCATCTAGCGTCGCTTTCTGACCGCCGTTCACAGCACGCCTTCAGCGCGAGAGAATGCGGATTGAGTCATGAGTTTTCTGGTTCTGCTGACGCGCTTGGCCGGTCGGTCAAGCGCGGGTATGGCAACGATTATTCGCGGGAGGAAGCGGCTTTGGGTGCTGATGCCGACGCGGGCGATTGCAAATTGTCGTCAGGGGGGAGCGACAGTGCCGTGCCGGATGTGTCGGGAACGTCGCCGGTACTGACAGCAGACGAGGTGGACGATGCTGCTGCCGGAGCGCTCGCCGGCAACGGCGGCATGCTGGCGGGACGCGCCGGAATGGGTGGGGCGGTGGGCAAATAGAGCGGTCCGCGCTGACCACAGGCGGCGAGCAGCGTGCCGGCGGAAATGGCCAAAACCGCTACAATCGGGCTCATCCGGAAGACGACTTGCATTGCTGTCGCTGACTAGTTAATCGATGGAGTTTAGCATGACCGACAACGAATACCTGACCCTCGCCGAGGCTGCGCTGGCGGCCATCGAACGGGACGTGGACGGTCTCGAAGCCGATGTCGAATTCGAGCGCAGCGGTAATATGTTAACGCTCGAATTCGAGAACCGCACGAAGCTGATTGTCAACTTGCAGCCGCCAATGCAC
This sequence comes from Candidatus Burkholderia crenata, assembly GCA_001190015.1. Taxonomy (GTDB): domain Bacteria; phylum Pseudomonadota; class Gammaproteobacteria; order Burkholderiales; family Burkholderiaceae; genus Caballeronia; species Caballeronia crenata. The sequence goes on along the minus strand of LGTG01000610.1, from coordinate 262 downwards.
GAGCTCTGGCTCGCAGCAAAGTCGGGCGGTTTTCACTACCGCTATGTGGACGGTGCATGGCGCAATACGCGCGACGGCAGCGAGTTTTTTGAGGCACTCAGCCAATACGCCAGCGAACAGGCTGGCGAGGCGATTCGGTTCTCAGCTTGATATCTCTGCCGTTTGATTTGATCGGCATAGGGGACGACCATAAGGCCGTAACCTTGCCACACCACCCGGCATGCGGGTCCGCATCGGGCGGTTCGAGAAGTTGAGGTTATGA
>LGTG01000609.1 GCA_001190015.1 Candidatus Burkholderia crenata | reverse complement strand
GGAGTATCTCCTGGAAACGACGGAACCCGGGCTACACCGCAGCTTCCCGCGGAACTCGCGATGACACCAACTGAAATACAGCTGCTTGATCAGTTGGTTAAAGATACCGCGAAGATTTCAACCGCCGAACTCCTTACACGTTATACCGTCAAACTTGCCCAACTGGGTGGCTATCTGGCCCGAGCCAATGATCCTCCTCCGGGCAATATCGTTGTCTGGCGAGGATTGGTAAGGCTTACAGATATCCTGCTCGGTTTCGAACTCGCCGAAAAATATGGGTAATTGCAAGGCGCCAGGTACCGCGCGATCTCGACGTCGTCTGCACGTGGTTTTCACCTGACCAACTGGCAGCGCTTCTGGAAGCTGGACGTGCCGTTTTCGATGCCCGGCCTCATCTGGAACATGATGATGTCAATGTCCGGCGGCTGGTTCTTCGTGGTCGCTTCCGAAGCAATCGTGGTCGGCAACCGCACCATCGTGCGCCGGGTATTGGCGCTTATCTGGCGACGGCGATCGGCGAGCGCAATCTCGGTGCAATCGGCTGGGTGATCGCCAAGATAGCGCGCGTGCCGCTGACGCTGCCCTCGCTGCAAGGCCGCCTGCCGAAGTTCCTGATAGGCGGTGCCCTTGCCGGGTCACGCCCTCGGGCGCGCGTGTTAGCGGCGGTGCAAATCCGACACTAAACGGGGGCGTTGTGTTGAATAGAAGCGAAGTGACCAGGGGCCGTTGCTGCTAGCCGGTGGTTGTCGGCCTGCTCGTGCTCAAAATGGATCGTCGACATCGGTCGGGCGAGCGTTCACGGGAGGCGCGCGTTGTTCGCGCTGTAGCTCGTGCAGTGCGAGCCTGGTAGTGTGTGCAAATCCGCTCGCGTAGATCGTCGATGAGTTCGACGATAGCGAGCGCTTGCTCGGCGGACCAGTTGTCCAG
>LGTG01000608.1 GCA_001190015.1 Candidatus Burkholderia crenata | reverse complement strand
TCGGAATGCTCTGCCCGATACACGACCACAGGCGTTCGACCAGAATGAAAAACCTCAACTTCTTAACGCACCAGGAAATCTTCGACCGTGCCGTCCATCACCTGTTTGGCCAAGGCCAGGCAGCGTTGTTGCCGCGTGGCGGCGGTGCATATCGCGAGTATTGCGGCGGTTGTCTCGTCGGCAATTTCATCAAGGCGCGCGATTACATGACCGCCATGGAAGGCATGCCTATTCGCTACGTCGGCAAAGGGCCGGAAACCGTGCCGCCGTACATGGATGTCGGCGGCGAAGCGCTGAAGCGCGCACTCTTGCGCTCGAATATCAATGACGACCCCACAACCGTCGAGCTGCTCAGCTGCCTGCAAAACGTGCACGACGTGTTCGGCAAGTGGGAATGGCGTAAACGCTTTGCGTCCATCGCCCGGCAGTTCAACTTGTCGGCGGATCGCCTTAAATCGGCAGCCTGAGCGCGAAATTGGCAGGGTTCCGCGGGGCTTCGCGAGTCAATCTCGAAAGAGAAGTGATGACATCGCAAAAGCCCCACGAATGAAGCGAGTCCGCGCTTGCGTTAAACTAAAAGACGAGCATCGGACGATGCAACGCAATAATTAAAGCAACGAGCAATGCAATAACAGCGAAAGACATCTACGAACGCGTAAGCAACCATCCGCTCGCGCAACGGGCTGGGCTGCATCGGAGGATGAAAACGGTTCGTGCCGACTGCGCAGCGGCAATGGCCGCAAGTGCGCTATTGGGTCCCTGATCGTCGAGTTGCTGATCGAGCTGGAGGAAATGCACGACGACTTCAGCGTAGACGAATGGCCCCAGCTTCTCGCACGCGTAAGGTGAACGGCACGCGTTTATCTAGGCGCGTAAACGCCCGGCAAACGCTCGGCGGCCCGGGGGGGTGAAAGCCCGCTGCGCCCAAGACAAAACACGCAGCCGAAAAGGCGCAAGATCCGCTCAACCGGGTCATAGACAACGCCAACAAGCCCAGCCGCAAGGCCGAATAGGGCCGCAACGTAAAAGCAGCAAACCGAAGCAAGCAAAACGGCGATGTAACCCTCGCGAGCGGTATCGCCGTTTTGCTTGGTGCAGCCCATCAACCGGGCTGCGACCTGCCAAGACTTAGTGAAGCTTCTCGGGCAGCATTTGGCTGCGCAGACGGCTGACTGCTGCCGCTTTCTTGCGCTTGCGTGCCGTCGTCGGCTTTCATACGACTAACGTTCGCGAAGTTCGGCGATCAGGCTGTTCTTTTCGAAGGTCCGGCGAAAGCGACGGATCGCGACGTCGAATGGCTCGTTTTCTTTCAAAACAATAGTGGTCATGGATGTCCTAAATCGCTGATACATTTTTCTGACTGCGCGGCGAAGCATACTGCACAAGGCAACGCCGCGCGCCGGCACTCCGATCGTCCACCCACACCCAACAACAGCGGACACGAGCAAAGCGGCCGCGGAGGCCGGAAAAGAGAGAGGTGGGATTTCATCGCCAATCACGGCATGCGCAGTCTGTCGAAAACGGAACAGCCCACTTCGGGCCGCCCGGCGTCGCTTAAAATAGCTTCGCCATCGGGCAAAAACCTCGATTCGGGCGAGATGCTATCAGATCGGCGCCCCGTCGCCAACCCAGCAACACCTGTTTGCGGGGTGGCAACCCCATGATCATGCGCGTTTTTTGCCGCTTTCAGTCCGGATTGCTGGCTTCGTCGAGGAGTGCGACGTCTTCTGGCGCCAAAGTAATGCGGGTCGCATGGGCGAGGGTTTCGAGCTGTTTGACCGAAGTCGCGCTCGCGATCGGCGCCGTTACACGCAAGCGCGCGATCAGCCATGCAAGTGGGGAGTGTCTGAATTTTTGTGTGCGAGATCGGCATAGG
>LGTG01000053.1 GCA_001190015.1 Candidatus Burkholderia crenata | reverse complement strand
ACACCTGGTCTGCCCGGCGATGGCATCATTGGCCTCCCGGTTTGTTGCGAACCCCAGCCTCGCGGTCGCCCCATTTAACACCTCCAAATTTCGAGATGTTGCAACGATCGGTTGAATTCGCCAGTTTCACGCCGTTGGGCAACTGCGCCGACGCCGGGCCGACGCCCCTGATCGTGGCGATAAACGAGATGGCTCCGGTTCCGGTACTGATACGCGCGGTGCAGCAGGTGATGAAACCGGCACTGGCACTGTGTCATCGATCGCGACGACCGCCATGAAGGCTGATGGTGCCTGCGCTACGTTGCCCCTCACGGCGGCGTTTGATTGTTCGCGCAGCCGAACCCATTTGTGCAGCTGGTTGGCATTCCCCCCAGCCTTCAGGGCTAAGCCCGACAGCGATGCTCCCGGTTCTAAGCAGGCATCGATCAGCCGCTGCTTGTCTGCCGGGTCGAAGCTGCGTTTGCCTCCAGCACCAACACGGGTCACCCGCAAGGGCAAAAAGCTCAAGTCATTCTTGATCATGGATTGCGTCCGCAAGTTGTTATTGCGGACGCAATCGTGAACCCTCTTAAACATCGAAGCTACGTGTGTAGAAACTCGCGCTTACGATACGGCCTGCCCAAAGCCACCGTCAACCGGGGCTTGCGTACACGCTGACCACGCTCGGCTATCTTCGTTTTGACGAACCGGCAGAGGCAAATACGCGCTCGACACGGGCGTGTTGTCGCTAGGATTCGCGCTGCTGGCCGGCGCCGATGCACTCGAACTCGCGCGCCCGCACATGCGGGTGCTGGCGCCGGAAATTGGCGCGGCGACGGTGAAAAATGGCGAAGACGGCGCGCGGTTGGTGAAGGCGGCGCCGGAGGCGATCGACGACTACGCTCGCGATGGCTGCTGTTATTCGTTTCGCGACTGGCATGCCGACGTGAACGCGATCGCAGCACCTTTACGCAATATCCGCAACGGGCGATGGCTGGTGCTGAGCAGCAGCGGGCCGGCATCGTCGATGGACGAGGCGTATTTCCGCAATATCGTTGCACCCAAGCTACGCACTCTGGCCGCGCGACTGGCGTGAAATAACGCCGATTAAGCCCGAATAGGGCCGCTTGATGACTAAATCGGATAGAAAAAGATGAAAACGTGATTTATAAATAACATCCCAAAAACATGGCTCTTAGAACATAATTCGATGAAACAGCCGTAGGGAGACTAAAAAATGACCGGGTTCTCGCTGGACGCAACGGATTGCCGTATTTTGTCGGTGCTGCAAGAAGATGGACGTATCAGTAACCTCGATCTGGCTGAGCGGATTTTGCTTTCGCCGTCGGCGTGTCTGCGCCGTATGCGGCTACTCGAGGAAGAAGGGGTAATAGCGAGCTATCGCGCGTGTCTCGACCGGGAACGGCTAGGCGTGGAACTGGAGGCGTTCGTCCATGTTTCCATGCGCAATGACCAGGAAAACTGGCACGAGAAATTCGCGGCCGCTGTGCGGGAATGGTCGGAAGTGGTGGGTGCGTTTGTCGTGACCGGCGACACCCATTACGTCCTGCGCGTGCTTGCACACAATCTCAAGCACTACTCGGACTTCATCCTGAGCAAACTGTACAAGGCGCCGGGTGTGATCGACATTCGCTCGAACATTGTGCTTCAGACCATGAAAGATGAAGCCGGCGTGCCGGTTGCCCTGATCGAAAGAACCGGCTAAACGAGCGTCTTAACTGAGCTGTGGCAAGTCGAACGTCATAGCGACCCAAGCGTACGAAATTGCCCCGCCTGAAACACCAGCGGGGCAATTTCCGCTGCATTCTCGTGCACACCACATCGCTCCACCTGACCCACGAAGATCACGTGATCGCCTTCCTGATAGCGGCTGCGGTTGTGGCATTCGAACCACGCTAGGGCGCCATCCAGGACGGGCATGCCGGTGTCTCCCGCAGCATGTGACACGCCGGCGAAGCGGTCACCCTTGACCGTCGCAAAGCGTTTGCACAGATCGACTTGAGTGGCTGCGAGCACGTTGACCACGTAGTGGCTATTGGCCTGGAATACCGGCATAGAGGCGGATTTGGTTGCGAGGCTCCACAATACGAGCGGCGGATCGAGTGAAACGGAGTTGAACGAACTGGCGGTAATGCCGATCAACTGGCCGGACTCGGCACGCGTGGTGATGACGGTGACGCCAGTGGCAAACTGGCTGAGGGCGTTGCGGAAAGCGGTAGCGTCGAAATTCGGTGGATTAGCGCGTTTCATCGGGATGGGTTCAGGTTCGACGGTATCGGCGAAATCCAGGCGGCAAACGATAGCTAATAGCTGAACATTAAGCCGGATGAAGTTTTCGAAGTCATCGGAGGATTGGCGATTGTGACGATTTTATCGGAATCAGCCTGTTCGCCGCGGTGCTAAAGGCCGTACTGGCAACGCGGACAAGCGAAAACCAGTAAGCTGGAAGGGTTGATTCACAGGCGTCCACGCGCATTTGGTATCTCTCGCGGAACACGAACCAGGAGCCAGCATGACGCAACATGACGAGCAGGCAAAGCGCGAAACCGCCACCATTGGCGGTGGTTGCTTTTGGTGTATCGAAGCGGTTTTTCTAGGCGTTGAAGGCGTGCTGTCGGTGGAATCGGGTTATGCCGGCGGCCAGGTCAAGAACCCTTCATACGAACAGGTCTGCGACGGCACGACCGGTCACGCCGAAGTCATCAAGGTGGAATTCGATCCTGCGGTGATCGGGTATAGGGACGTGCTTGAGATTTTCTTTGCGACCCACGATCCGACGCAACTCAACCGGCAAGGCAATGATGTTGGTAAGCAGTACCGGTCGTCCATCTTCACGCACTCCGACGAACAACGGAAGATCGCGCTGGAAGTGATCGATGAATTGCAGAAAGAAGGAATCTTCGACGGCAAGATCGTCACCGAAGTCACGCTGCTGAACGGCAATTATTTTCCGGCTGAGGACTATCACCAGAACTACTTCGAGCAGCATCCGAATCAGGGATACTGTGCGTTCGTGGTTGCGCCGAAGGTGGCGAAGTTCAGGCAGAAGTTCGCGCATCGGCTGAAACGCTGAGCGTTTGAGTGGCACCGTTTGAATGGCAGATAAAGCAAGGCAGGCTTCGCGAAATCGAAGCCCGTTTTTTATTCCGGCGGCTTATTTCTGCGGCAGCCCGGCCGCCACGTTCCGTGCGATCTTCAAACAGGTCAGCGGTGCCGACCCCTCTGCCTTGTTGTTCACCGCGATCACCACTGGCTGCCCTGCTAGCGCGTAGCGCAGCGCCAGTTCGGCGAGCGCTTCGTGCGTGTCCGGGTCTTCATCGACAAGTTTGTCGAACGGCTCGTACTTCGCTTTCGCCTGCTCGTATTTTTAAAGCCGCCGTGCAGACTCCAGCGCACGATCAGCGGCCCAAGTCCGCCTTTGTCCAGCAGCGCAAGCGCCTTCGCCTGGCGCCGGGGATCGGGCATGTGCGCATGAATGCCGACGCAATATCGCACCTTCGCGTCACGCAGCACTCGGATGAAACGCGGAGAGCCGCTCGAGGAAGGCAGTTGGATCGACGATCAGCGCATCCGGCAACGGTGGAATCTGGAACACGAGCGCACCGGCTTTTTCGCCAGGCCGGCGATGCACGGCTGCACGAATTCGTCGATGGCGATGTGCGCGTTCAGGAAAGCGGGGTTATCGCCGGCGGGTGCGCCTTTGTCGCCGCGGCCGGTGGCGTCGGTGACGGAAGCCGGCGCTTTCACGATGAAGCGGAAATGGGCGGGCACCTGGTTCGCGTAGCGCGCATAGTCAGCCACCGACAACGGCCCATAGAACGGTCTATCGATACGCAACGCAGCAACCGGATGCGCGCCGAGCGCGTTGAGGCCATCGCGGGAGAGCTTCGCGGACGAGTATTCGTCGCCGTAGACGATATTGCGCCAGCCGGGAAACGACCACGTGGAGGGACCGATATGAACGGTGTCGGGAAGGCGTTGGGCGAGCGCGTGGTGGTCTGGCGCGGCGAGGGCGGGCAAGACGCGCCGCCGCGTGATTTCGTTTTTGTGTGAGACGGGGCCGCCGGACCTTTGCTATTTACCGTTTCTGGCTTTTCCATCGCCTCGAACAGATCGACCTACAGCGTGGATTGTGCATGCGGCTCCACACCCACATCCGGTTCATCACCAGATACGGGTTCGTGGGAAGCGGGGGAATCAGGCGTGGAACTCAGAGCGGTTTGTCATAGATATACCGGCGCGACCACGGAAGCGTTTTCGCGCTGCGCCCGGCCTTGCGGCACACAATCTGGTAAATCGACACATCGTCGTTTTCGAATGCGTACGCACAACCTGCAAGATACACGCGCCAGATGCGGAATTTTTCATCGTCGACAAGCTTCTTCGCCTGCTCCGACTTCGTCTCGAAATTTTCCGCCCAGATGTCGAGCGTACGCGCGTAGTGACGGCGCAGGCTTTCCACGTCGACGGCTTCCAGGCCGCCTTCCTGCAGCGCTTCGAGTGCGAGTCCGATGTGTGGCAACTCGCCGTCCGGGAACACGTACCGGTCGATGAACTCGCCGCCGCCAAGGGCCGTTTCGCCGCTGTTGAAGTCGGTCGACGTAATGCCGTGGTTCATGGCAATGCCGTTGTCGACCAGCAGTTCGCACACCTTGGCGAAGTAACCGGGCAGGTTCTTGCGGCCGACGTGCTCGAACATGCCGACGCTCGTGATCCGGTCGAACTGGCCTTGCACGTCGCGATAATCCTGCAGACGGATTTCGATCTGACCTTCCAGTCCGGCGTCTTTCACGCGCTTCGTGGCGAGATCGAACTGGTTCTGGGAGAGCGTGACACCCACACATTTCGCGCCGAATTTCTGGGCGACGCGCAAGACGAGTGCCCCCCAGCCGCAGCCTATGTCGAGCAGACGCTGGCCCGGTTGCAGCTGGATCTTCGTGAGAATGTGGTCGATCTTCTTGATCTGCGCGGTGGCGAGGTCTTCATCGCCGTTCTCGAAATACGCACACGAGTAGACCATGTTCTTGTCGAGCCATAGCTCGTAGAACTCGTTCGATACATCGTAGTGGTACTGAATGGCTTTCTTGTCCGACGCCTTCGTATGATTGAAGTAGCGCCGTACGCGCGCCAGCTTGCTCGCGCTCGTGACGGTGTTCTTGGCCAGCCCGTAGCCAATATTGACGATGTCCGACAGCTTGCCTTCGATGTCGATCTTGCCCTTCACATACGCTTCACCAAGGTTGTCGAGACTCGGTTCAATCAGATAGGGCAGAGCGGTAGCGCTGTTCACATGTAGCGTGACTTGCGGCGCCGCGAAACTTCCGAAGTCATGTTGCTGTCCATCCCACAGTACCAACCGGGCGGGCAGGTTTGCCCGGTCCCGAATGTCCTGCACCCACTGCGTCAGCTTTTTCTCCCAAAACATGCTCGCTCTCCGCGCTCAGATGAAAATGAAGCTAAACTGGGTCGATTGCACTGCACGTTTGCACTGCTTAGGTTCAAGCAGTCGTTGCAACACCATCATTTAGGTTGCGAATATTAACTCTTCAAACGCCTCGGCTGGTGTCTTCCAATCGAGGGCTTTGCGTGGTCTGCAATTAAGCGCGTTCGCAACTGCGTCGAGTTCTCGCTCGGAG
>LGTG01000607.1 GCA_001190015.1 Candidatus Burkholderia crenata | reverse complement strand
CCCAACTGGGTGGCTATCTGGCCCGAGCCAATGATCCTCCTCTGGGCAATATCGTTGTCGGATTGGTAAGGCTTACAGATATCCTGCTCGGTTTCGAACTCGCCGAAAAATATGGGTAATTGCAAGCATCATGGGCCCGCATCAGGTCAGGCCCGCGACGCTTACGCCGCAAAGCGTAACCGCAAGCAGACGACACCGTGATCTACCCGGAATCCGGCACAACGGCGGGGGCGACGCCGAATTGACCGTCTTCTTGCTCCCGGCGCGCAAGCAGAAGGCAATCGTTTGCCTATGCTGGAACTGTGCCCGTTGCGCCGTGTTGGATATCAGGCTGAAGCAAACAAAGGGTTTCCTGGAATTGAGATCATCGTTTGCCGGTCATCTCGAACCCCGAATCCGCGCGACACGAATTTTCCCGTAACAGCAAGTAACCGCGACCCATGAGCAAGCATCCCATAGCCGGCAGCGACAAGCCGCAACCCGAAGGCGCTCGTTGCCTCGGCGCATGCAATCCGGACGAAAAAATCGAAGTGGTGGTCATGCTTCGGCGGCAAAACGAGGACGCATTCCGGCAGTTGATGCAAAAGATCAACAGCGGCACTGCCGACGCCGTGCCGGTTTCGCGCGAGGAATTCAGCAAACGCTTCGGGGCATCGGCGTCCGATGTGGCCAGGATGGAAGCGTTCGCGAAGGCGCACAGTTTGACCGTAGTCCGCGCCGATCCGGGCGCGCGCAGTGTGGTGCTCTCCGGCACGATCGCCTAGTTCAGCACGGTGTTTGGCGTCAAGCTGAAGCGCTTCGAGCATCACGCGATTGGCGAGTATCGCGGGCGCACGGGACCGGTGAACGTGCCGGAGGACATGAAGGACTTGGTGACCGCCGTGCTGGGTCTCGACAGCCGGTCAAAGGCGCGCCCGCATTTCCGCTTCCGGCCGCCGTTCAAGACGGCG
>LGTG01000606.1 GCA_001190015.1 Candidatus Burkholderia crenata | reverse complement strand
GGTCAAAGGAAAGAACTCCTCCAAAAAGAGCGTACGAAACTGCTCCCAAGTAACCGGAACTGCCTCTGACAACCTCAACGCATGTGCCTCGGCCAACCTCATCTTCTCTTGTGCGGTCCACCAACGAGCTGCACGACCACTAAGATAAAATGGCACTGTAGCCATCCGCAAATCATCCTCGGACATCTGAATCGACTGGTAAATCCGCTCAATAGCCTCAAGCCACTCCTCTGCTAGAATAGCCTCTCCCTCGCCTGTATAAGTGGGAGGATCCATCCTCCGAAACTGTCTCTGAGCTGCAGAAGAACGTGTCTCCCCTATAGTAGTATCTCCGGATGAAGAAAGTGGAGCAGACTGTGCAATACGTCGAAAGACCGTCTCTAAAGCTCGATACATACCCAAATCAATCTCCGGCGGAACGATATCAACAGGAACCGAACTCGGTCCCGCTGCCTCTGACTGTGGCTGGCGTACAGGTGATACTGGAGGTGCTGAAGGTGGAGGCAAGGGCGCCTCATCCTCATATACCTCCTCATCAACATCAGGCTCAAGCTCTTCTACTCTGCGAGTACGAGCACGAGTGCGTCCCGGAAGAACCACTGGCTCCTCAACATCTGCAACTCTACCTCGACCTCGACCTCGACCTCGTCCGGTAGTGGCCGAAGTGCCACCACGTCCTCGCTTCGACTTCGTCTTCTTTCCTTTCGGCGGCATTCTGAATAACAAAGATCGTATCAAAAGTGAGATACAGTTGCGAAAGAAAGGAAATCGCAACGAAGAAGTAACTCACCCAAACACAACAAGAGTTAGCAAAGCATAACAAATAACTCGACTGCTTACTCGCTCACGTACCAACTACGAATCCTACCCCAAAACAAAGCAAGCATTCCCAGATTTACCAAACCTGGTTCAGCTCTGATACCAACCTGTCGCACCCCGGCGCCCGGTGGGCCCGTGTGCGAGCCGGCATGCACCTGTAATCAGTGACCCAGGCCATGCAGGATGGAGAGATAAATAAAGAAATAACGACGGAACAATAATAAATAACTGAACTGAAATAAAGATACACCACCATCTCATATACATCTGATCGAATCAAAATACAACATAAGTCCCCATAGATACATCCGATCCCATAATACATCATAATACATCGTATCAGAGTACACAGCTGAATCAAAATATACATGTCTGATAAGAAGGAACATCTATATCAAAATGAGATACATAAATCTCTACAAAATGCTATACAATAAGATGTCCTCCGAAGTGGGCCAAAAGATCGAACTACGAACGAATCATAATGGAAGCTAGTGTCCAGTCGAAGTCTGGGGATCACCAGAAGCCTCCATATCTGCCATAAATATATATATATACCAAGAGAGAGAAATGTAGGGGTACCTACGGTCAGATAGTAGATACTATCT
>LGTG01000605.1 GCA_001190015.1 Candidatus Burkholderia crenata | reverse complement strand
AACCCCGCTTACACGGGACCCAATTTCAACAGCCTTCTAGGCGGCAACGCGAGCGAACGCGCCGCGGGCGGCGTCGAGCGTTGCGTCGATGACGGCGTCGTTGTGGGCAATCGATACAAACCCCGCCTCATACGCCGATGGCGCGAAGTACACGCCAGCACCGAGCATCTCGTGGAAGAACGCGTTGAAGCGCTTCGTATCGTCCTGCGTGACTTCAGCGAAGCTCCCCGGCACACTCGCGGCGAAATACAAGCCGAACATGCCGCCGATAGCGTCCGCCGAGAAGGGCACCTTGGCTTGCCTTGCGACGGCCACGAGGCCGTCGGCGAGACGGCGCGTTTGCTTGGTGAGCGTCTCGTAGAATCCCGGCGCCTGGATCAGTTGCAGCGTTTTCAACCCGGCCGCGACCGCGATAGAATTCCCCGACAACGTGCCCGCCTGGTACACGCCGCCGAGCGGCGCCAGATGCGCCATGATGTCCCGGCGTCCGCCGAACGCCGCCGCCGGCAGGCCGCCGCCGATCACCTTGCCCAGGCACGTCAGGTCCGGCTTGATGCCGTAGACCTGCTGCGCACCGTCCAGCGCCACGCGAAAGCCGCACATCACTTCATCGAAAATCAGCACCGAGCCGTACTCGTCGCAACGTGCACGCAGCGCTTGCAGGAATTCAGGCGTGGCCTTCACGAGGTTCATGTTGCCGGCCACCGGCTCCACGATCACCGAGGCGATTTCCGCGCCGAACGTGGCAAACGCTTCGTCAAGCTGCTCGACGTTGTTGTATTCGAGCACGGTGGTGTGCTTGGCGATATCGGCGGGAACGCCTGCCGACGTCGGGTTGCCGAACGTCAGCAGGCCCGAGCCCGCTTTCACGAGCAGGCTGTCGGCGTGGCCGTGAT
>LGTG01000604.1 GCA_001190015.1 Candidatus Burkholderia crenata | reverse complement strand
CGCAACCTCCTCACGTTCTGAGAATGATAGGTATCGGCCCGAGCGAGGCACCAACTCAATCGGCGGCATGCCGCCGGCTTCGCGAAACCATCGCGGACCCAACGGTTATGACACGCCGCAAGCCAGCGCCGCAGCGTCACTTTCCATTCTCTCGGCAATAAATTTCCAGAACGCTTGCTTCGTCTCAAACTGAATTGACACCTGGCCTGCCCGGCGATGGCATCATCGGCTTCCCGGTTCGGTTTGTTGCGAGCCCCAGCCCCGCGGTCGCTCCATTTAACACCTCCAAATTTCGAGATCTTGCAACGACCGGTTGAATTCGCCGTCTCGTGGAGGTCGAAGCAGCGTACTGAATTGAGTGGGAAGCTGGCGTCTAACCGGGTTGTGGAAATGTAACCGAGCGGCTACGATGCGCTACTAATCATTTCCGCACGATTATTTTAAACTAAAATCATACAAAGGAGACGCCGTATGGAAAAAATCTGGCTGACGTCCTACCCGGCAGGCGTGCCTCATGAAATCGATGCGACTCAGTTCAATTCGCTTTCTGACCTGTTGGCAGAGAGTTTTCGCGAACATCGCAGCAAACGTGCGTTTGTTTGCATGGGCAAGGGAGTTACCTACGGGGAACTCGACACGCTGTCCAGCCGGCTAGCCGCGTGGTTCCAGTCGCGTGGTTTGAAAACCGGTGCTCGCGTCGCAATCACGATGCCGAACGTGTTGCAGTATCCGGTCGCGATCGCTGCCATTCTGCGCGCGGGTTATGTCGTCGTGAACGTGAATCCGTTCTACACCTCGCGTGAACTCGAACATCAGTTAAGGGATTCCGGAGCAGAGGCAATCGTGGTGCTCGAGAACTTCGCGCACACCGTGCAGGCCGTTGTGAAAAACACCGTGATCAAGCACGTGGTGGTTGCGTCCATGGGCGACCTGATGGGCGCGAAGGGCGTGATCGTTAACTTCGTCGTACGGCGTGTGAAGAAACTGGTGCCGGCGTGGAATCTCCCTGACCACGTGAGTTTTAACGCGGCCCTGCGACAAGGTGCGCGCGAAACGCTCAAACCCGTCAAACAAAGTCCCGACGACATCGCTTTTCTCCAGTACACCGGCGGCACGACAGGCGTAGCGAAGGGCGCGATGCTGCTGCATCGAAACCTGATCGCGAACGTCCTGCAGTCCGAAGTCTGGCTCAATCCAGGGCGCAAGAATCGGCCGGACATCGATCAATCCGTTACCGTCGTGGCGCTGCCGCTTTATCACATCTTTGCGCTGACCGTTTGCGGTTTCCTGACCCTGCGTACGGGCGGCATGGGCATCCTGATTCCGAATCCACGCGATATCCCGGGAACGATCAAGGAGCTCCAAGGCTTCCAGATCAACACGTTTCCGGCCGTGAATACCCTCTACAACGCGCTGCTGAACAATCCGGAATTCGCCAAGCTCGATTTCTCCAAGCTGATCGCGGCAAATGGCGGCGGCATGGCTGTGCAAGAAGCCGTGGCGAAGCGATGGTTCGAGACAACGGGTTCACCGATCATCGAAGGTTATGGGTTATCCGAAACATCGCCGTGCGTGACGTGCAATCCGGTGACCGCTACCGAATACACCGGCACGATCGGCTTGCCGTTTCCCTCCACCGAACTCGCCATCCGCGACGACGACAACAACGACATGCCGCTTGGCCAGCCCGGTGAGATCTGCATTCGCGGCCCGCAGGTGATGGCGGGTTACTGGAACCGCCCCGACGAGACGGCGAAAGTAATGACCCTGGACGGCTTCTTCAAGTCGGGTGACGTCGGCATCATGGACGAATGTGGATACATGAAGATCGTGGACCGCAAGAAGGATATGATCCTGGTGTCGGGCTTCAACGTGTACCCGAATGAGATCGAGGAAGTGGTGGCGAAGCTTCCTGGTGTCTTCGAAGTGGCAGCCGTCGGTATGAAGGACACGACCTCGGGCGAAGTGGTCAAACTGTTCGTCGTGCGCCGTGATCCGCATTTGACGGAGGCCGATGTGATGGCCTTCTGTAAGGAACGGTTGACGGGCTACAAACGGCCGCGCATGATCGAGTTCCGGACGGAACTGCCGAAGAGTAATGTCGGCAAGATACTGCGCAGAGAGTTGCGCGACGGCAACACCTGAGCACGGTTCAGCCGCTGTGAATAGCGGTCAGAAAGCGAAGCCAGATGGCGGCGTCGTCAGAAATGCGAAACGATCTTGTTCTGCAGAACGGTCTTTTGACGACCAGCAGAGGTGCCGATAAGCAGGTCTCGGGTGCGTCGGAAGGAGCCCGAAGGGCGAGTGCAAACGCGCCCGGTGCAGCTCGTTTCTTAAGGGGGTGACGCAGGAGTCGGGATGCGGTAGAAGAAGGTTTTACCTACCGCCGAACAAACAGGTCCGACACGGCCCAAACTGC
>LGTG01000603.1 GCA_001190015.1 Candidatus Burkholderia crenata | reverse complement strand
AAGAACGCCTTTTCGCTCATGATGAAACTCGCTGTAACAAGTCTGATCCTCACTTCGTCCGCCCTGGTAGCCGGTTGCGTCGTCTACCCCGACGGCACGCCCGCTTACGTGACCGGCAGCGGCTATTCCGCTTATCCCTCCTACCCCTCGGGCTACGAAGCCGGTTACGGTTATGGAGCACCGGTTGTTCAGTCGGGCGTGATCATCGACGGCGGCGGATATTACGGTGGTCCCGGTCCTCGCTATTGGAACGATGGACCGGGTTATCGCCGCCCCCCTCCGGGTGGCTGGGGTGATCGTGGCGGCGACCGCAGTAACCGGGGCGGAAATTGGGGCGGCGACCGGGGCGGTCACGGCGGACCGCAAGCAGGTGCACCGCAAGGCGGCAGGCCATCACAGCCGCTGGCGGGTAAGCCCGGCCGGCCGGCGCCAGCGCCGCAGGCGCAGCAGTCACGCGGATCTACACCGTATGTCGGCCGATCTCTCTGGGGCAAACCTTCGACGCAGCAACCCGAGCATAACCACTA
>LGTG01000602.1 GCA_001190015.1 Candidatus Burkholderia crenata | reverse complement strand
ACGGATAAGGTTCTCGGACGTGTCGCCAGTGAAGTTGCCGCCCGACTTCGCGGCAAGCACAAACCCGAGTTTACCCCGCACGTCGACACTGGCGATTTTATCGTCATCATCAACGCCAGCAAGTTGCGCGTCACGGGCAACAAGGGTACTGACAAGAAGTATTACCGTCACTCGGGCTATCCGGGCGGCATCTACGAAACTACGTTCAACAAGATGCAAGAACGCTTCCCGGGCCGTGCGTTCGAGAAAGCGGTCAAGGGCATGTTGCCGAAAGGTCCGCTCGGCTACGCGATGATCAAGAAGCTCAATGTTTACGCTGGTGCAACGCATCCGCATACGGCTCAACAGCCTAAAGCGCTCGAGATCTAAAGGGAGCCCATATGATCGGTAATTGGAATTACGGTACGGGCCGCCGCAAGAGCGCCGTTGCTCGCGTGTTCATCAAGTCCGGTACGGGCGAGATCATTGTCAATGGCAAGCCCATCGCTGATTATTTCTCGCGCGAAACGTCGCTGATGATCGTGCGCCAGCCGCTCGAACTGACGAGCCACGCCACCACGTTCGACATCAAGGTCAACGTGAACGGCGGCGGTGAAACGGGTCAGGCCGGTGCAGTTCGCCACGGCATCACCCGAGCGCTGATGGACTACGACACAATGCTGAAGCCCACGCTGTCACAAGCCGGCTTCGTTACCCGCGATGCTCGTGAAGTTGAACGTAAGAAGGTTGGTTTCCACAAGGCACGTCGCCGGGAACAATTCTCGAAGCGTTGAGCTGTTTGGCGGTTTCTTCGTTACTACGGCGAAATGGCTCGAAAAGCCGCCTGCGTATATGCGCTGGCGGCTCTTTTTTGTGTGCGCCCAGCATGGGCACAATCTTGGAGGTGTAAGTCCTCCCGTGAGTTGACCACAGCGAACGAAGTGAAGCGCAACTGCGTGAGGGTGACCGAACGTGGGGAGGAAGCGTGAAGCGAAACCGTGAGCCGATGTACAAGAACCGGATAGAAGGCGGTGCCGATCAGGGCAAGCGTGAGTAGCCCGCGGTGAAGCTGCGCGCGTACCTGTGAGTGACGA
>LGTG01000601.1 GCA_001190015.1 Candidatus Burkholderia crenata | reverse complement strand
CGGCGGCGGAATTGGGGATTTCGTGGGTGACGTTGTACAAGCTGATGGTCGCGCATGGGTTGCGCGGCGCAGCGATGGTGAACGGCGCGGACGCGGGATGAGAAAGCGCGGGCAGGCACACGGCGGGCGTCGGGTAGAATCTGCAGCTTGATTTATCTCGAAGCCGGACACGGACATCCACACCATGACGACGCTGACCCTGATCGTCGCCCGCACGCGTAACGGTGTGATCGGGCGCAACAACCAATTGCCCTGGCACTTGCCCGAAGACCTCGCGTTCTTCAAACGCATGACAATGGGCGCGCCTATCGTGATGGGTCGCAAGACGCACGAATCCATCGGACGGGTGTTGTCGGGACGGCGCAATATAGTAGTGTCGCGCGATGCCGGGCGGCGTTTCGACGGTTGCGATACGGTGACGCGGCTTGCCGATGCGCTAGAACTTGCCGCGCGCGACGACTCCGGCGAAGTATTCCTGGTCGGTGGCGCGGAGTTATTTCGCGAAGGGTGGCCGCTGGCGCACAAGCTGATCCTGACTGAGATCGACGCCGATTTTCCCGGCGATATCTCCATTGATGCACCCGATGCAGCCGTCTGGAAGGAGGTCTCGCGGGAGACGCATCACGCGGCAGCACCGAACGATTTCGACTATTCGTTTGTGGTGTATGAGCGGCGCACGGCTTAGCTTCGGATTCCGGGCGCTGGATCGGCTGGCAGGTTAATCCATCGCTCATCGCGGTTTTCCATTGAGAAAAGCCCGGAACGGTCAACACCGTTCCGGGCTTTTCTCTTGCGTGCGCTCAGCATGGGCGCAATCTTGGAGGTGTAAGTCATCCCGTGAGTTGACCACAGCGAACGAAGTGAAGCGCAAC
>LGTG01000600.1 GCA_001190015.1 Candidatus Burkholderia crenata | reverse complement strand
ATTTAACATCTCCAAATTTCGAGATGTTGCAACGACCGGTTGAATTCGCCAATTGCGGCAATTCGCGCGCATGGCGCTGAATTACCTGGCGAGCAACATAATCGCTAAAATGATTTGGGCATACAATAGCGGCATTCGGCGCTATCATTTACTTGTGGCGCCCGCGATTGTTTGACGAATTGTTGAAATTAGCGGCTGTATGCATGGTGCTTTTGAAACATGAACAGCCGCCAGCCGTGCATCGATCTGGTCGTGAGCCTCAGCCGTTGACTCGGCGGCTTGCGCATCTCGCACCGATCTCAAACACAGTAACCAGTTTGTCGAGCCGCGCGCTCGCAGAAGTCCGATTATCGGGCGCTGTGGGTTAAAGCGGTAATTTGCGGTATTACACTAATTGACGCGCGTCACTCGGCGCGCCACGATTTTAGTCAACCCAACTATTCCTCGAGCCGCCCCGGTCCGCGCGGGCAGATGGCTCGCCTTCAAGAAAGTAAAAGTTGAATCAGGACAGCCGTGGACGAAAGAAAGCGAGACAGCATCATTGCCTATTTGCGCAGCCGAATGGCTGAGTTTGGCATTACCGAAACAGCGCTGGCCGAAGCATTGGCCGACGTGCCGGTTTCCGTTACCCCTCCCCCTTTGACGAACGGTTCCAGCGCGGCTTCGAAGCGCGCGTTGCCGTCAATGCCCTCGTTGCCCGAGAACGCCAACGACACCACGCCGGTATTCAGAAGCGCAAACGGCGACACGTGGGACGGGATAGGCGACATGCCGGAGTGGTTGAAACGCGCTGTGCATGCCGGGCAAGATATCGAGTTTTACCGGGTTTAAAGCCGCTGGCCGGTGGTAACCACTGATGCAAATAGGAACACTCAGCATGCCTTGCGGCTTGGGGTGAGCGTGCTTGCGTGGCATTTGCGCAACGTTCAAGCAGCGTTTGAGTAACCATACCAGTCAATTACCTCATCGGCGGCGCGGCCAGTTCCGAAACGGCAGTTCCTTCTGATTGTTTGTCATCACGCGCTATGCTTCGTACGCTGTCGATCCGACTCGATGGCACTGCTACGGGTCATCTCGGTAACATGTGCCGAGTCGCGTAAGCGGCTCGCGAAGACATGGATCAATGCGTCGCCAGGGTTATCGACATGCGCGTAAAATCATCTCTACTGCAAGGCGATGTAATTCGACTCAGTCAAGGTGACCCGATGGCTGCTGGACCGTCCTTTCCGTCGACGCAAGACGCCACCGGCTGCGATGGGACCGTGGTCTATGTGGTCGACGACGACGCAGCCATCCGGCGCGCCTTCGCCACGCTCATGCGATCGGTCGACCTGGTAGTTGAAACATTTTCATCGCCGGAAGAATTCCTGCAGCGTCCCCGCTCCGCAGTCCCGAGCTGCCTGATTCTGGACGTGTGTCTGCGCGGCAAGAGCGGGCTTACGTTCCATCAGGAAATCGTCAATAGCGGTATGCTTATTCCCGTCCTGTTCATGACGGGCCATGGCGATATCGAAATAAGCGTCAAGGCGATGAAGGCTGGTGCGATGGATTTTTTTGCCAAGCCGTTCCGCGACCAGGACATGCTCGACGCCGTGAGTTAAGCGCTCGCCCGGGACAAGGCACGTCTCGCGGCCGATGCGGCGGTCGCTGAATTGCGTGCGTTGCATGAATCACTCTCGCCGCGCGAGAAGGAAGTGCTGGTTTTCGTACTGTCAGGTCTACTGAACAAACAGACCGCCGCGGAGATGAACCTGAGCGAAATCACGGTGAAGGTCTAACGTGGGCAGGTGATGCGCAAGCTCCATGCACGCTCGATGCCGGACCTTGTCTGTAAGGCCGAATTGCTTGGCATCCAGCCTTTTGAGCCCGGCGCCGCTCACTAGCAGGCTGTTGAAAAGCGCCCCGTCATGACGACCG
>LGTG01000052.1 GCA_001190015.1 Candidatus Burkholderia crenata | reverse complement strand
ATTTCCAGAACGCTTGCTTCGTCTCAAACTGATTGACACCTGACCTGCCCAGCGATGGCATCATCGGCCTCCCGGTTTGTTGAGAGCCCCAGCCCCGCGGTCGCCCCATTTAACACCTCTAAATTTCGAGATATTGCAACGACCGGTTGAATTCGCCGTTTCCACACCGACGCCAGCACGACCAAAAACATGGCCTGGGACCCATTGAGCGCATGGTTCCAGAGAATGCCTTATTTCGCGAGCGCATAGGTCACGAGACCAATGCTCGGGTTGAACAGGAACGACCACAGCACGGCGGCAATCCCCGGGGCGACCGCATACGGCCAGATCAAAAGCGTCTGATAGACGTTCCGGCCACGCATCACCCGATCGGCGCACGCGGCCACTAACAGCGAAATCACCAGGCCCGACACGGTGACGAGCGTGCAGAAGATGATCGTTGTATTGAACGAGGCGAGGTAAAGCGGATCGGTGAAGATCTGCTTGAAATTCGCCAGTCCGACAAACTCGCTCGATGTACCGAACGCATCCTGGGTCTGCGTGGCCTGCCACAGCGCCTCGCCGGCGGGCCACAGAAAAAAGAGCGCGGTGATGGCGAGTTGCGGCGCGATCAGCAGATAAGGCAGCAGGCTCGTATTGAACCGCGATCGGTTTTCCATGGCGAGTTTAGTTTCCAGCCTTTTCGAAGCAGCGCAGCAGGTCGTCATCACGCGATGCAGCCGAATCCAGTGCGTCCTTCGGCGTTTTCTTCTTCGCCCAGGCTTGCTCGAGTTCCTCGTCGACGATCGTGCGGATCTGCGGCATGTTGCCCAGACGCAAGCCCTCGGTGAACGGCAGGGGCCGTTTGTTCAGCACCTGTTTGATCGCGGTATCGGCGCCGGGATTCTTTTCATAGAAAGCCCTGCTTTTGAGTCAGCTCGTAAGCGGCGGTCGTGACCGGCAGATAACCCGTGTCCTGATGCCATTTAGTCGCCACTGCCGGCGAGGTCAGGTAAGCCAGGAACTTGGCGACACCCTTGTAGGTGGCCGCATCTGGACAGAACCCAGAGACTCGCGCCGCCGATAATCGCGTTCTGCGGTGCGCCCTTCACGCTCGCGTCGTACGGCATCATGCCCGTGCCGAAATCGAACTTCGCGTACTTCTTGATGTTGGCGAGCGACCCCGACGAGTTGGTCAGGATGCCGCAATCGCCGCTATAGAACTTCGATACCGCTTCGTCCTTGCGGCCGACATACGTGAACGTGCCGTTCTTCGCCATGTTCTGCAGGAACTGGATGTGCGCGATCTGCGGCGGCCGGTTGAACTCAAGCACGGCGTTGGTGCCGTCGAAGCCATTGTGCTCCGATGCGAACGGCAAGCCGTGCCATGCGCTGTAGTTCTCAAGCTAAATCCAGCTTTGCCAGCCCGACGAATAGCCTCACATACTGATCGCTTTCAGCTTTTTCGCATCGGCTGCGAGCTCGTCCCAGGTTTTCGGCTGATGGGTCGGATCGATGCCGGCTTTCTTGGCCTGGATCATGGTACACCTGCAGGATGGCCGGCGCGTTGCCGCTGCGATACACCGCAATGCCAGCAGCCATCGTCTGGTCGTAGCTGCCCTTGTAGACCGGCACGATCTTGTAGTTGCTTTGCGACGCGTTGAAATCGTTTGCGATGTCGTTCACGCGCTCGCCGAGCGCGTGAACGACATCGCGTGCCAGAACTGGATTTCGGTGGCGGCTTGTGCCTGACTGGCGCCAAAGGCGAATACAGCGGCAATGGAAAAGGCGCTGACCAACAACTTGCGACTACTCATGAGTAACCTCTCCTTGAATCTTGCAATTACCAATATTTTTCTACGATTCTCTGGTAAGAAAGAATCCTTTCGGTTAACGTCGTTGCAAGATTAGTTGACGAGGGACGGCGATGACGAACAGAGGCGGTCGAAAGCGTGCATCGGAAGAAGCCGGTGATGCTAATGCTTGGCTGAACGAGGAAGCGGGACAAAGCCGGTTTCGCGAT
>LGTG01000599.1 GCA_001190015.1 Candidatus Burkholderia crenata | reverse complement strand
CCCACAGCAGCGCAATCTGTTCTGAGAATGATAGGTATCGGCCCGAGCGAGGCACCAACTCAATCGGCGGCATGCCGCCGGCTTCGCGAAACCATCGCGGACCCAACGATTGTGACACGCCGCAGGCCAGCGTCGCAGCGTCACTTTCCATTCCCTCGGCAATAAATTTCCAGAACGCTTGCTTCGTCTCAAACTGATTGACACCTGGCCTGCCCGGCGATGGCATCATCAGCCTCCCGGTTTGTCGCGAGCCCTAGCCTCGCGGTCGCCCCATTTAACATCTCCAAATTTTGAGATGTTGCAACGACCGGTTGAATTCGCCCTCGACCACCACGCTGATGCAGCCGTGCAAGTCAGTCTATATCGCCGCGTGGCATCTACGTCAGAAGATGAACAATTATGGCAACACGTGGCAGGCGGTCAGCGCTTACCACTCGGAAACGCCGTCGCTGCGCGATCAGTACTCAAGGTAGATCATCAATATCCTGAGCAAGTGGAAATTGCTGACGGCATCGCGCTGAGTCAGGTTCGCTTCACTTCACTTCGTTTCGTTTGGCGTCTGCTGTTTTTCATCGCATGGTGCGGCGTTCCAGCTGCGTTTGATGTACAATTCCACGTTTCAGCTCACCGCTATTCCAGGCGGGTCTTCTTGAAAGCGCCACCGCTTTCAGCGGCTGCTCGCGCAACTACGCGCCCTCTTTCAATGCCAAACGCGATGAATCAGCCCCTGCCCGTTACAGTGCTTGCCGGTTTGCCAGCCCTAGGCAAGAACACGCTGCTCGTGCATCATGCCGGCATGTCCATCGCAGTTGTTCGCGGCCGAATCGACGACCTGTCATCAACCGCGTCGCCGCTGAAGCCCGCTTCGACGCGATCGTAGTGGAAGTGTCCGCAGGTTATCGCCGAAAACCTGGTTTTCGATAACGACGTCGCGCACCTCGACATGATCGTGAGCGTCGTTGACGTGGACAGAAGTGCTGATCGCGCAGATCGAATTCTGAGATGTGATCGTGATCAACAAGACGGATCTCGTCGATACCGCCGCGCTCGCCAAACTCCGGCGCATCCTGCACGCGCTCAATCCGCGCGCCAAGTTGATCGACGCTCCTCAAGGCGCGGTGGCCGCGAGCGAGTTGGTGAACGCGAACCGCTTCGACTTCGATGCAACCTCGAGCGCGCCCGGCTGGCTGGTAACGCGAATCGATATTGGCGGTTCGTTATCGCAAGCGGGAGGCGCGCTGCGGCATAATCCCGCGGGCATGTGGTGGGCGGCGCAGGAACACAGCGAATGGCCGACCGGTGACGCGGAATTGGAAGCTGAAATTGCCGCGGATTGGTTCGGCGATGCGGACGATATGACTATCCGCGACCGGCGGCAGGAACCGGCGATAATCGGAACCGGACTGGACGAACCACATTGGCGCGCGGCTTTCGACGCTTGTCTCGTCACCGATAAGGAATGGTCGCAAGCGTCGAAGGGATTGTTGGCCGATCCGTTTCCGTCGTGGAAGATGGACGAAGATGAGCACGACCATGACCATGATCATCACAACCACGGCGATGATTGCGATTGCGGCGCCCACGGGCACTGGCACTAGCTTGTCGTCACCGCTCAGGCGAGCAACCCGCGAATCGGCATAGGGGACGACCATAAGGCCGTACCCCTGCCACACCACCCGGCATGCGGGTCCGCACCGGGCGGTTCGAGAAGTTGAGGTTATGAGTCGAGGCAAACCCAACTGGTCAAAGTAGGCGATGGGCAACACGCTGTTGAGTAGCTTGCCGCTATTGCGCCACCAGCGGCGACTGTTTGCCGCCACCTGTCGCGCGATCTCAGCAGACGCTCCCAACACGCGCAGTTCCCGGTAGATGGTTGTACCACGGCG
>LGTG01000598.1 GCA_001190015.1 Candidatus Burkholderia crenata | reverse complement strand
CCCCCCCCCCCCCCCCCCGGCCAGTGTGTCGGCATTATCGAACTGGGCGGGGGGTATAGCGAAAGTGACCTGAGCGCCTATTTTTCGCAACTGGGCGTGGCCCCGCCGAACGTGGTGGCGGTCGGCGTCGACCAGGCCAACAACGCGCCGTCGGGCAACCCGAACGGGCCTGACGGCGAGGTGACGCTGGACATCGAGATTGTCGGTGCGATCGTGCCGGGCGCGCGCATCGCGGTGTATTTCACGGCGAATAGCGACGCGGGTTTTATCGACGCCGTGAACCGCGCAATCCACGACGATACCAACAAGCCATCGGTCATCTCGATCAGTTGGGGCGGACCGGAAACCAACTGGACGTCGCAGTCGCAAAACGCATTCGACGAAGTTCTGCAATTTGCCGCGGCGCTGGGCGTGACGGTGTGCGCAGCTTCCGGCGACAGCGGTTCCAGCGACGGCGCCTCGGACGGCGGATCATGTCGATTTCCCGGCGTCGAGCCCGTACGTGCTCGCATGCGGCGGGACGCACCTGCTGGCATCGGCGAGCGAGATCCGCAGTGAAGTGGTGTGGAATGACGGCGATCAGGGCGGTGGCGGCGTGAGCGCCGTGTTTGCGCTGCCGGTCTGGCAGAACGGCCTGAACGTCACGCGTGTCAGTGGCGCCAAGTCGGCGCTGACCAAACGCGGCGTGCCAGATGTTGCCGGCGACGCGTCGCCGCTCACCGGCTACGATGTGATCATTGGCGGGACGCAGACGGTGGTGGGTAGCACGAGCGCGGTCGCGCCGCTATGGGCCGGGCTGATCCCGGATCAACGCGGCGGCGTGAAAGCCGGTGGGTTTCCTCAACCCGAAGTTGTACGCTGCGAAGACCGCGGGCCACGACATCACGCAGGGAAACAACGGCAGCTTCGAGGCGACGGTGGGCTGCGACGCCTGCACGGGTCTGGGCAGCCCGGACGGCGCGAAAGTCGCGGTTGCGCTGAAGTAGCGGTTGCAGGTCGAGATCAGTTGAGTTGACGTAGTTGAGTTGAGGGCGAATTCAACCGGTCGTTGCAACATCTCGAAATTTGGAGGTGTTAAATGGGGCGACCGCGGAGCTGGAGCTCGCAA
>LGTG01000597.1 GCA_001190015.1 Candidatus Burkholderia crenata | reverse complement strand
GTTCGCTGTGGTCAACTCACTGGAGGACTTACACCTCCAAGATTGCGCCCCATGCTGGGCGCACGAGTAAAATGCGCTCAAGGGCGCAAGCAGGGCGCAGGCCCCGAAACTGGGGCTGCACCCTTCGTCTTTTTTGAGCACGAATAAGCTGGAACGTGGGTACGCAGGCGGGATAAACCACGGGCGCGGTAAAACGCCCCGATTGGTTTGCTGGATTGCGCCGGTTTTGCTCCGGTCTCAACATTTCCTTAATGTAGAAAATAAGGCAGAAAAGCGCGGCGGTGCAGACATGACCACAACGACGTGATGAGGATAGTCGATGCACTTTGGTGAGCGGTTCAACAGCGTTACCCACCTCGTTGGCACAGTGCTGTCGGTGGCAGGGCTCGCTACGCTCGTCACCATGGCCTCGATGGAACGCGACCCGTACAAGATCGTCAGCTTTGCCGTGTACGGCGCCATGTTGCTCGTGCTGTACGCTATTTCTACGCTGTATCACTCGGTCCGCAACCTGCGGCTCAAGTCGGTATTGCAAAAATGCGATCATTCGGCCATTTACTTGCTGATCGCGGGAAGCTACACTCCGTTCACGCTCGTCACGTTGCGCGGCCCGTGGGGCTGGTCGTTATTCGGGGTAAGCTGGGGGCTTACCGCTCTTGGCATCGTTCAGGAACTCACGCTCGGGCGTCGAACCCGCAGCGTATCGATGGTGATTTACGTGATGATGGGGTGGTTCGTGCTCGTAGCCATCCGTCCTCTCGTTACAGCATTACCGCCCGCCGGCACGGCGTGGCTGCTGGCCGGCGGTTTAATCTACAGCGCCGGCATTTACTTTTTCATCAACGACGAGCGCATCCGGCATGGACATGGCATCTGGCACCTTTTCGTGTTGGGCGGCAGCTTGTGTCAATTCGTCAGCATTGCACGCTACGTTGTATGAGCCTGCTCTAATCGGCATCTAATGCCTGACGCGAAGTGTTTTACGGCGTTTCAAATGCAACTTAACGCCAGTTAGCGTGTCTCGATAGCGCGTTGATCTTCGCGGCAACTTTTCCGGCGCTCGTAGCTTGTACTTCGAGCAAGCGCCCCGAATGTCATGCCGCCCGATTTCCTCGATCGTCGTACGCACGCACCTGAGTGTGCGGGCCGCCTTTTTTGGGGCTTCAAGCGACAACGCCGGTCGTCATACCGAATCTGTGAACACTTATGTCTTTTGATTACCTCGGCTTGTCCGAATCTCTGATTCGCGCTGTCAACGAACTCGGCTACACCGTCCCTACCCCCATCCAGTTGCAGGCCATCCCGGCCGTGCTGAACGGCGGCGACCTGCTCGCAGGCGCGCAAACCGGTACGGGTAAGACCGCCGGCTTCACGCTGCCTATCCTGCAACGCCTTTCCGAAGCCCCCACGCCGGCGGCTGGCGCCAAGCGCCCGGTCCGCGCGCTGATTCTCACGCCTACGCGCGAACTCGCCGCTCAGGTGGAAGAAAGCGTGCGCGGCTACGGCAAGTATCTGAAACTGAAATCGACCGTGATGTTCGGCGGCATGGGCATCAATCCGCAAATCGATGCATTGCGACGCGGTGTGGATATCGTCGTGGCAACGCTGGGCCGGTTGCTCGATCACATGCAGCAGAAGACCATCGACTTGTCGAAGCTCGAGATTCTGGTCCTCGACGAAGCCGACCACATGCTCGACATGGGCTTCATTCACGACATCAAGCGCGTGCTGGCCAAGTTGCCGTCGAAGCGCCAGAACCTGCTGTTCTCGGCCACGTTTTCCGAAGAAATCAAGACGCTTGCGGACAGCCTGCTCGACCGTCCAGCGCTGATCGAAGTGGCACGTCAGAATTCGACCGTTGAAGCCATCGCGCAGAAGATCCACCCCGTCGATCGCGACAAGAAGCGTGAGCTGCTCACGCACCTGATCCGCCAGAACAACTGGTTCCAGGTGCTGGTGTTCACGCGCACGAAGCATGGCGCGAACCGGCTCGCCGAGCAGTTGACGAAGGACGGCATCAGTACGCTCGCCATTCACGGCAACAAGAGCCAGTCGGCGCGTACACGTGCTTTGGCTGAGTTCAAGGACAACACGCTGCAAGTGCTGGTGGCGACGGATATCGTGGCGCGCGGTATCGATATCGACCAGTTGCCGCACGTCGTCAACTTCGATCTGCCGAATGTGCCAGAGGATTATGTTCACCGGATCGGCCGTACCGGTCGTGCCGGGGCAACGGGTAAAGCGCTGTCGCTGGTTTGCGTCGATGAACACCAGTTGCTCAAAGACATCGAACGCCTGATCAAGCGGCCGATTCCGCAGGAAGTTATCGCGGGCTTCGAGCCGGATATGACGCAGAAGCCAAATCCGATTTTCCGTCGCAGCCAGGGCGGTGGTGCGCGGCAAGGTCAAGGTGCTCCGCGTCAGGGAGCGCCGAAGCAATCGAACGGTGGCGGCCGGCCGTCGGCCAAGCCAGCGAATAGTAACGGCGGCGGTGGTAATGGTGGCAACGGTTCGCGCTCGCAGAAACCGGTCGCAGCGAAAACCGGTGGCAATGGCTCCGCGCCGCGCAAACCCGAAGGCTCACGGCCGGTCGGCCCTGCGCTGCTGGGCGGCAAACCGCCCAGTGAAGGTGGCGGCGGTGCAGGTCGACGCGATAGCCACGCACGGGACAACGTGGGCGTTAAATATGATGGTGTGGGCGGGGCGTTCTCGCCTATGCCTGGGAGTGTCTGAATTTTTGTGTGCGAGATCGGCATAGGG
>LGTG01000596.1 GCA_001190015.1 Candidatus Burkholderia crenata | reverse complement strand
GGACTTACACCTCCAAGATTGCGCCCATGCTGGGCGCACTCGCGAAACGCGCTTAAACATTGCGCGTGACTCAAAAGATTAAAAAAATGGCCGCTTTCAAGCGGCCATTTTTCAAAACGTTTTCTCGCCAATATATGTTCAAACTATTTGAAAGGTTTTGGCGTCAGGCATTTATTTAATGCGTCAGTTAATTGTCGCGCTCAATTTGTGGCGCCATTGCGAAACTACTTCCGGCTGATGTGCGGCCAGACCGAATACCGACAGCATGGTTTTGCAGCCCACGTCGTCCATGAACTTGCGGTCACGCGTCACGATCGCTAACAAATGTTCCAGCGTGCCGTTGTAATCGCGGCCGGCGATCAGCCGGTTGGCCAGCGCGAAACGGGCTTTCAGATCATCCGGATTCGCGTTCACTGCGTCGATCAGGGCGTCTGCGGGTAGAGGGAAGGCTCCCAGCCGGCATCGGCGGCGTCCAGCTCCGTTTTTAGCGCGTTGTAGCGGGCATCGATCCCCTGCGTGGTTTTTGGCGACAGCAACTTGTCTTCGTCCCGTGCTTTGTCCGTACGGTCCGCAGCGAGCAGCCACTCGATCAGGTCCAACCGCGCGTCGTCATAACCGGGATCAAGCGCCAGCGTCGCCTTGATATGGTCAATGGCCAGATCGGTGTCGCCGTCAATGGTCAGATCTCCCTCCAACAGATAGACCCCGCGTTCCTCATGTTCCGTATCGAGCGTCACGGCACTGTTCGCCGAAAATTGCGCCGCGACATAGAGGGTGGGGGAGAACGTTGTGGTCGACGCTGTTTCACCAAAAGCGCTGCCGGCGATCACCCGCAGGTTCACGCCGTTGCGTTCGAGTTGCGGCAGCGTCGCGGCCGGATGGTGCTCAAACGACGGCGCACACTCCTCTTCCGCTACCGGCAGCGCGACCCATGTCTGGATGCCGTGCATGTTCTGCCCGGCGGCGCGTTCCGCGTCCAGCGTGCGTTACGAATGCACGATGCCGCCGCCGGCCGTCATCCAGTTCACGTCGCCAGGGGTGATTTTCTGGACCGAGCCGACGCTGTCGCGATGCATGATCGCTCCCTCGAAGAGATAGGTGACGGTCGCCAGGCCTATATGCGGATGGGGGCGCACGTCCAGCCCCACGCCGGGCACGAGCGTTGCCGGGCCGATATGATCGGAGAAGATGAGCGGTCCGATGGTCCGGGCAACCAGTGCGGGCTATACCCGACGCACCATGAGGCTGCCCACGTCGTGCTAATGCGGCTTGAGAAACGCGTGAATTGTGGAAGACATAAGGACGTCCGGATTGCGTACTCGAAAATGCAATTCTACTGGGCACCGTGTGGAAGCACGCAAGCGGTGTCCGGGCGGTATGCCATCCGGCCGACCGTTCAAACCGGAACACGGGATCGCCGACAGACGCCACGCGGGATCGCCTTATCCGAATGGGCTATGGCGTGAGTCTGTACAGCGCATTTGCAAAATCGTCCGCTACAGTGTCGAATTGCGTTCGATCTGAATTCGGAGCTTCCGGTCTCCGGTCTGATCCTGAAAACAGCTTCGAATAAAACTCACGGAGACGGCGATGTCACCCAAGGATTTGTTGTCCGCGCTGATTGTCATTTTCGCCTGGGGCGTGAACTTCGTCGTGGTCAAGGTGGGTCTGCACGGCGTGCCGCCCATGCTTCCAGCAGGCTGTTGAAAAGCGCCACGTCATGACGACCGAAGCAGTGTTCAAAAGGTTTGCACATGCAATTTGCTGCTGAATTGCGGGTTCGCCGAGTGGTTTTGGCAGGCAGTGCGCAGGCACGCCAGCCCGGCGCCGTACGGTGCTCGCACCATGGCGGCTCATTGCAACGCTCCTTGTGGCACCACGCTTGGCATTCGGGCCATGCGGGTCAGATTGCTCGCGGCCATCGTCAGCTTGAAGTGCTGGTCAACGCGCTTGATGCCGCGATAGACCGTCTGCCGGATCCGGCCAATTGTCTTG
>LGTG01000595.1 GCA_001190015.1 Candidatus Burkholderia crenata | reverse complement strand
GTGCAATCGAGGCACGGCCGGTGTCGGCATAGATGACGCCAAACAGCCCGTTGAGCCGTTTCAACGCTTCGTTGACCAGCAGTCGAATTGGTCTCAGCGGGTGATCCGCCGGGACGAAATCCTCCAGCTTGACCGTAGTAAACAGAGGTTCTTGCATCTCATCCAATCCGCGCATCGCATCCATCGCCAAAGATTATGAACACGATATCCATAACGCTTGTCCCTCAAACCCCGCTTACACGGGACCCAATTTCAACAGCCTGCTAAGCACCACCAGTGCTGCTGACGGAATGGCTGACTTGACGTCTTTCAAGGCGCTCATTTAATGCCGCGTGCGCGCTGTCCGCTTCCGCGTAAATGCCAGTGCAATCCGGCCCGGCTGACCCACGCCGATCAATGCGGCGTCGCATCCTGCGGCACCGAGACGGCCGATCAACGCTTCGTGATCGCAGTCGCTGTCCGATAACCGGTACTTCAATGTGAATGTGTATTCCATGGCGTTGCCTTGATTGAGACCGTTGATTGTCCGGAAACCTTGTTTGCCTGAAATGTGCAATCGTCGACCACGCGCTTGATGGCTCGCGTATGATTCACCGCATTCTTCGGCATACTCCACACACTGGTAATGCAAAATTCTCCGCAACGGCACTCGGCCGTGTGTGTTCTGCTCGCATGACCGTAATCGTCACGCTTCCTTGGCATCCCGTGTGTTGAGCAGCAGGATCGTCAGGACTCCGATCAGCGGCAGGAACGAACAAACCTTATAGACATAAGTCGATGCTCGTCGCGTCAGCCAGATGGCCGAGGACTGCTGCACCAATGCCGCCCATGCCGAACGCAAACCCAAAGAACAGACCCGCCACCATGCCGACCTTGCCCGGAATCAGCTCGGTGGCATAGACCAGGATGGCCGAGAACGCGGACACCAGGATCAGCCCGATCACCACCGACAGCACGCCGGTCTAGAACAGGTTCGCATACGGCAGCATCAGGGTGAACGGCGCAACGCCCAGGATGGATACCCAGATCACAACCTTACGGCCGATCTTGTCGCCTATGGGACCGCCCACGATCGTACCCACCGCCACTGCCGCGAGGAACCAGAACAAATGCACCTGCGCGGTTTCCACCGCCAAATGAAACTTGCTGATCAGATAAAACGTGAAGTAACTGCTGATGCTCGCCAGATAGAAGTACTTCGAAAATACGAGCAGCATCAGGACGGTCATTGCGAGCATGACTTTACTGCACGGCAATGCCGACACCGCGACCGATGCACGCGCCTTCTTCACTGCCGGGTGGCACTGGTACCAGCGTACCAGCGGCCAATGTTTGCCAGCACGAGGATGGCGAGCAGCACCGCAGCCGAGAACCACGCAATGCTGCGTTGTCCATGCGGCATCACGACCAGCCCGGCCAGCAAGGGCTCGAGGGAACTGCCCGCATTGCCGCCGACCTGGAACACCGACTGTGCAAGCCCGTGGCGTCCGCCCGATGGCCCGATGCCATGCGTGCCACCCTTGAGGATTCAGGATGAAATATCGACGATCCGCATCCGACCAGCGGCTGCAGCAGCGACGCCGTGATCTGGTAGGTCAGCGTAATCAAGCCAATCTGCCCAAACGACAGCGAAAACTCACTTTTGAACATTGGATAGATGGCGAAGATCAGCGACTGGATCATGTCGTTGAGCAAATGCGCAAACTGATCGCGCCCAGTACGGAGAACGCCGTGCGCAGAACGACAGGGCTCACAGGGCGGGTGCGGCGCCGAGCGCGTTTTTATCGATACTTGTCTGCGATGATGGCTGGAAGTAGTGTCCCGTCGTGTTTCGTTATCTGTCAGAAGCGCCCCGGACGCGCCGTTTGCTAACAATTTTTGCATTATCTGGCCAAATTTTGTCGCGAAGCGGACAAGGGCTTGCCCATGCCTGGCGCATGCATGCCCGCTTTTGGTGAAGCCGCCGCAACTTTGTAACATGTGCAGAAAACACCTATAAAGAAAAGCGCCGTTTCCCGCCGTAAACCATTGATTTAGCAGTGCGTCCCGCCCAAGAAGCAGGTCACGCGACGCCAATCAAAATTGGGGAATTCGATAGATGAAACCGTTTCCGCTACGGGGTAATCCCGGCGCTGGATTTATTCCCGGAGGCGGTGGCCAAGATCGCCGGCACAGGCGGCCGTTCGTTGTCGGTCAAGGCTTCGCTGCGGCTGGTGTTCGCGTTTTTGCTGGTGGGCACGCTCGCGATCGGCGTGATCGCGCTGACGCAGATCAGTCGTCTCAACGGGTTCGACGGAATCTATCTATCGTGAAGGGTATGTCGCCAGCCGCACCGTTGAAGAACTGCGCAGCGCCGTGTTGCGCGGGAGCCGCTCGCAAAAGATGCTGCTGACGGCGACGACCGCCAAGGAGCGCGACGAACTCGGCGCGGACATCGAGCATGCGCTCGCGGATATCGGCCGCGGGCAGCCTAACCTGCAAAACTACGTGGACCCGACCGGCGACCAGAAGCGCCTGGCTACGGCTGTCGGGACGTGGAACACCGACCTGCGCACCTTCGTCAAACTGGTGAAGGAACAACCGCTCGATCTGTCGCAGATGAACTGGCAGGTCGGGATGCAGGACGTCTCGCTGCTGGTGGCGACGGGCAAGCTGGAAAAGCTCGTGAACGCGCTCATTGAACAGTGTGGCGCGGCGGCCAAGGCGACTATCGAATCGGCGGCCACCAATTTATCACGAGTCGTTCGTTAATGGTGGCGCTGCTGACGCTCGTGCTGATCTTGCTGGCGTTCGTGGTGAGCGAATGGGTCGTGCGGCGCCTTGCAAAACAGCTCGGCGGCGAGCTGGTCTACAATCGCCAGCCGGATTGCGGCGGGCGATTTGTCGAACCGCATCGCGATCTCCAAACGCGGATAACGCCAGCATGCTCTACGCGCTCTCCGGCATGCAAAAGGATTTATCGACGACAGTCGGCGAAATCGCGTCGGCGTCCAGCGAAATTTCGCAGGACAACGTGAACTTGTCGCAGCGCAGGGAGCAACAGGCCGTCGCGCTGAAAAAGACGGCATCGAGCATGGAGAAGTTGACGTCGACGGTGCGCCAGAACGCCGAGAACGCGAAGCAGGCGAGTTCGCTAGCCTACAACGCATCCGGAGATTGCGGAGAAGGGCGGTGTGGTGGTCGGCCGCGTTGTGTCGACCATGGAGCAGATCAATGCGAGCGCGAAGAGCATTGGCGACATCATCGGGGTGATCGAAGGGATCGCGTTCCAGACGAATATTCTCGCGCTCAATGCGGCCGTCGAAGCGGCGCGGGCGGGGAAAGAGGGGCGTGGGTTCGCGGTCGTCGCGGGGGAACTGCGTAACCTCGCGCAGCGCTCGGCGGCGGCGGCGGAGCAGCGGAATCGAGGAAATCAATCTCGCCGTGACGCAAATGGACGCGGGCACGCAGCAGAACGCGGCACTGGTCGAAGAGGCCGCTGCTGCGCAGTCGCTGGACGATCAGGCACATGCATTGAAACAACTGGTCGGGAAGTTTCAACTCGCGTGATGTAACGCTGTGTGCACATTGATCGACGAACGCAGGCTTGCTCAACCGCAAGCCTTTGTTCTAAAAGGGCGCGGCAGGGCGCCCTGCCGCGCCCGTCGCGAAAGTGAAAACACCTGTCACGCGTTATCGCTTCATCTGGATAAACCGCAACGTTGAAACTTTAGCCGCAGCGAAAACGGCGCAACAAGGAGAAACGTCATGTGGTCAACATCCTGTCCTCGCACTGCCAGTTCCGATCTCACCAACACCGAATTTCTTCGACGCCACGCGCGCCGGCTGCGTCGTCGCGCTCACGCGGACAGCACGGCGATGCCCGCGTGCGCCGCTTGCTCGCTGCGGGCGTAACCCGTTGTGAACGGCGGTCAGAAAGCGACGCCAGATGGCGG
>LGTG01000594.1 GCA_001190015.1 Candidatus Burkholderia crenata | reverse complement strand
CCCCCCCCCCCCCCCCCCCCCCCCCCACCCCCCGCCACCCTCTACCCCACCCGCCACCTCCCCGAGCGGATCTGCACGCACTACCAGCTCGCACTGCACGAGCTACAGCGCGAACAACGCGCGCCTCCCGTGAACGCTCCCCTAACCGATGTCGACGATCCATTCTGAGCACGAGCAGGCCGACAACCACGGGCTAGCAGCAACGGCCCCTGGTCAACTTCGCTTCTATTCAACCCAACGCCGCCGTTTAGTGTCGGATTTGCACCACCGCTAACAACAGGATTCAGCCCGCCGTCAGCGAACTCATGGCGAGGTAATGGCTGGACGTGCCGAGCAAGCGCGCAAGCTGTTTCGCGAAATGGGTCTTGCCGATATCCGAATCGCCCAGCAGCAGCATCGGCATCAATTCGAGCCGGTCCTCGGTTTCAAGGCACAGCGCGATCTGCTTGCGGATGTCAGTTTCCTGGAAATTGGGCAGGTCCGCCACCAAATCGTCTATGGAAGGCATACGGTTCGGCTTGACGCAAAAGCGCAGATTGCCCGCTTTGAGCATCTTTTCGTACGTTGCGCGCAGCGCTTCGCTACCCCCTTCGCTCAGCTCGTTCTCGTTCAATGCGGTTTCGACCTCGTCCAGGTCGTAGACCTTGCTGAACGACGTCACGGCGAGTTCTTGTTTGACTACAGTGGTGGTCATGGCTTTCCCCGGTTGTCTTGATCGATAAATTCAGTTTATCGGCCACAAAATTGCGCGCAAGCGAGCAGTCCCGGACGTCTGCTGCTAATCGCATAAAAATACGATGGCTTCGGCAGGCGGGCTGAAGTGCTTGTATTATTGATAAG
>LGTG01000593.1 GCA_001190015.1 Candidatus Burkholderia crenata | reverse complement strand
AGAGAATCGTAGAAAAATATGGGTAATTGCAAGGTCGGTCACTCGCTTACTCGCTCACTAATCTAGGACTATCGATGGATTTCAGAATCGGACAAGGCTACGACGTTCACCAACTGGTCGAAGGCCGGCCGCTGATTATTGGCGGGGTAAGCATTCCCTATGAGCGCGGGCTGCTTGGGCATTCGGATGCCGACGTGTTGCTGCACGCGATTACGGATGCGTTGTTCGGCGCCGCGGCGATGGGCGATATCGGCCGGCATTTCCCCGATGCCGATGCGGACTTCGCCGGGGCGGATAGCCGGGTACTGTTGCGCGAGGCTTTTTCAAGAGTCTCGGAAGCCGGCTTCGCGATCATGAATGTCGATTCGACGATGATCGCGCAGGCGCCGAAACTTGCGCCGTTCATTGAAGTGATCCGGGCGAATATTGCCAAGGATCTCGAGTTGCCGCTAACTCGCGTGAATGTGAAAGCCAAGACGAATGAGAAACTGGGGTATCTGGGGCGTAAAGAGGGTATCGAAGCGCAGGCTGCCGTGCTGCTGATGCGTACAGGCATTGATGCCTGTACGGCGACCCTTCCCACACCACCGTGCGTACGGGTCCGTACACGGCGGTT
>LGTG01000592.1 GCA_001190015.1 Candidatus Burkholderia crenata | reverse complement strand
CGCATGGCCCGCATGCCAAGCGTGGTGCCACAAGGAGCGTTGCAATGAGCCGCCACGGTGCGAGCACCGTACGGCGCCGGGCCTGCGTGCCTGCACACTGCCTGCCAAAACCACTCGGCGAACCCGCAATTCAGCAGCAAATTGCATGTGCAAACCTCTTGAACACTGCTTCGGTCGTCATGACGGGGCGCTTTTCAACAGCCTGCTAAAGGCACCGACATTAGTCCGATACTCCGAGCGAGAACTCGACGCAGTTGCGAACGCGTTTAATTGCAGACCACGCAAAGCTCTCGATTGGAAGACACCAGCCGAGGCGTTTGAAGAGTTAATATTCGCAACCTGAATGATGGTGTTGCAACGACTGCTTGAACCTAAGACACGCTGACGTATGGCGCGATGCATCAACGGGCAACGCGTGGCTATAGTGACTTTCAGTTGTCTTGAAAATTCACTGGGTTCGGCGGGTTCGGCAGCTGAATTTGCCACATGGATCCGGCATAGCGCCAGAATAAGGTGGGCCGGGCCAATCGAATACCGAGCCGCTTCCATTTATCCTCAGCCCGTCGCGGGGCTGTTTGAGCGTTTGGATCTGGTGCATCTACCCGACACCTTCGCGGTGCTGGATTCACCGTGGGTAATCGGCGTGGTGGCGGCGCTCGCCGTGGTCGAGTTTTTAGCCGATAAAATCCCCGCCTTCGACTCCCTCTGGGACGCCATCCACACACCTTCATTCGCATTCCGGCCGGCGCGTTGCTCGGCATCACGCTCGCGTTGTTCGTGCCGTTGCTGTGTCTCGCCTTGATCATCGCGTTTCTATTGTGTGCCGGCTGGGCATTGCCACGGCTCGTGAAAGGCGTGCGTGGCGGCTTTGGGCGGGATGGCCAAGCACATGGTGCCCAGTGTCAGCGCACGCGTTAATCCGGGTGTAGGCGGGTTCGGGAGCAAGCACGATTGATTACTAGTGGCGTGGGCGGCGAGTTGAAGCAGATTTCGAAGCAGGATTCCAGGCAAGAGTCGAAGCAGCAAGGGCTGTGCTTTGTGCAGATCGCGCGTCAGTCACTGCGAATGACCGCGCGCTACTGGCGGGCGAGTTGACCATGCTCATCTTCGCGCTCGTGCTGGCGGTTGCAGCGCTCGCGAGCGTCGGGTTTCTCGGTGATCGCATGCGCCATGGGCTGGAGCGTGATGCGCGCCAGATGATAGCCGCGGATTTTGTCGTGCGTGCCGATCATCCGGTCAATCCAGCGTTCGCCGCAGAAGCGGCGCAACTCAAGCTCGAGACTGCCACTACCGCGATCTTCCCCAGCATGATCAGCGCGGGTGTTTCGGGCAATGCATTCACCCCGCCTGTTGCGCGCCTTGCGGCGTTGAAAACCGTTTCCCCCGGTATCCGCTGCGCGGTGCGATGCGCATTGCGATTGCCGTCGATCAACCCGGCACGCCCGCCAGCTCCATTCCTGCGCCAGGCACCGTCTGGGTCGACCCCGCGTTACTCGATGCGCTGAAAGTGCCCGTCGGCGGCAACGTCTGCGTCGGTACGCGCGCGTTCAAGGTGACGGCAATCATTACTCGCGAACCCGATCGCGGTTTTTCGTTCGTCAGCTTTTCGCCGCGCCTGATCATGCGTGAGGATGAACTCGCGTCCACCGGCCTCGTCACGTTCGGCAGCCGCGTGACCTATCGGCTGCTGGTGGCGGGACCGGATGCTCAGGTCAAGCAGTTCGCCACCTTCGCTCGCGCGAAGGTGGACGACGGCAAGAGCTGCGCGGCGTCGCTCTGGAATCGTTGCAGGGCGGCTAGCCGCAAGTGCGTCAGACCATCGACCGCGCTAGTCATTTCCTCACGCTCGTCTCGCTGCTGACCGCGCTGCTCGCGGCGGTTGCAATCGCAATGGCCTCGCACCGCTCGCGCGCCGGCATCTGGACGGCTGTGCCGCGATGCGCTGCCTCGGCGTAAGCCAGGGGACGTTGCGGTATTTGTTTATCGGTGAATTCTTGCTGATTGGGCTGCTTGGTAGTGCGATGGGGGTCTTGCTCGGCCTGGTTGCTGCTGGACTGACTGGGAACACTCGTCGATGTCGAATTGCCGCTGCCCAGCGCTTGGCCCGGGTTGCAGGACATTGCGACCGGACTGGTGTTGCTGCTGGGTTTTGCCGTGCCGCCGTTGCTGCCGCTTACGCGCGTGCCGTCGGTTCACGTGATTCGCCGGGAGCTTGGCGATGCCGGCCGGGTAGCGTGGATCGCCTACGGCGTGGGCGTGCTGCTGTTCGCCGGTTTGCTTGTTGTTTGTTGATAGCGGCGGTGCAAATTCGACACTAAACGGCGGCGTTGGGTTGAATAGAAGCGAAG
>LGTG01000591.1 GCA_001190015.1 Candidatus Burkholderia crenata | reverse complement strand
CCACTCGGCAAACCCGCAATTCAGCAGCAAATTGCATGTGCAAACCTCTTGAACACTGCTTCTGTCGTCATGACGGGGCGCTTTTCAACAACCCGTTACAGATTATACCGTCAAACTTGCCCAACTGGGTCGCTATCTGGCCCGAGCCAATGATCCTCCTCCGGGCAATATCGTTGTCTGGCGAGGATTGGTAAGGCTTACAGATATCCTGCTCGGTTTCGAACTCGCCGAAAAATATGGGTAATTGCAAGGTCGTCTGCCCCAACCCGTTCTCGTTCTATCAGATACGAAGGCGCGGCCTTGATGGCCGGCGCCGAGCCGTACTTTGTAAACAGCAATCCGGCGCGCAATTTCGCCTGCGACTATGCAGCCGTATCCGACGCCGTCTGGGCACGCACGCAACTGCTCTACGTCTGCTCGCCCGGCAACCCGACCGGGGCCGGCTTACGCTGGAAGACTGGCGCGAGCTATTCGCGCTCTCGGATCGGCACGGTTTCGTGATCGCCTCGGACGAATGCTATTCCGAGATCTATTTCGACGAAGCCACGCCACCGCTGGGCGGGCTTGCGGCCGCGCACAAACTTGGCCGAGGTTTCGAACGGCTGGCGATGCATCGATACTCAAGCAATTCCTGCTTTACCGCACCTATCACGGCGCAACGCTCTCGCCCATGTTCCAGGCAGCGAGTGTCGTTGCGTGGAACGAAGCGCACGTGCGCGACAACCGCGCGCTGTACCTGAAGAAATTCACGACCGTCACGCCCATGCTCGCCGACGTGCTCGATGTCCGCCTTTACGCCGACTATAATGATGTGGCGGTTTTGCCGGGCTCGTTCGTTTTATCTGGCACGAGACGCCCATGGCACGAATCCCGGCAGCGATTTCATCCGTATCGCGCTGGTCGTGGATGTCTACGAATGCGTGGAAGGTGCCCGGCGCATCGTCGAATTCTGCCGCACGCTGGCGCAGTAAATCCATCCTTAATCACAGCACTCACTTAAGTCACGACCATGTCGCAACAACTTCAGCAGATCATTGACACCGTTTGGGACAACCGCGCCGAGCTGTCGCCGAAAGCGGCCGCAGCCGAGGTGCGCGACGCCGTCGTTCACGCTATCGAGCAACTCGACAAAGGCCTGTTGCGCGTCGCCGAGAAACGGGACGGCGAATGGGTGGTCAATCAATGGCTGAAGAAAGCGGTATTGCTGTCGTTCCGGCTGGAAGGCAACGCACCCATGCCGGCTGGCGGTTACAGCCAGTTCTACGACAAAGTGCCGTTGAAGTTCGCGAACTACACGGCTGAAGATTTCGCTGCAGGCAGCTTTCGCGTCGTGCCGCCTGCCATCGCACGCCGCGGTTCGTTTATCGCGAAGAACGTGGTGTTGATGCCGTCGTACACGAACATCGGCGCCTATGTGGATGAAGGCACGATGGTCGATACGTGGGCTACCGTCGGCTCGTGCGCGCAGATCGGCAAGAATGTGCATTTGTCGGGCGGCGTGGGCATTGGCGGCGTGCTGGAGCCATTGCAGGCGAACCCGGTGATCATTGAAGACAACTGCTTCATCGGTGCGCGTTCGGAAGTGGTGGAAGGCGTGATCGTGGAAGAGAACTCGGTCATCTCCATGGGCGTGTATCTCGGCCAGAGCACCAAGATTTATGACCGCGAAACCGGTTCGGTGACCTACGGCCGCATTCCGGCGGGCTCGGTGGTGGTCGCGGGCAACCTGCCTTCGAAAGACGGATCGCACAGCCTGTACTGCGCGGTGATCGTGAAGAAGGTGGACGCGAAGACGCGCGCCAAGGTTGGCCTGAACGAGCTACTGCGAGGCGATTGATCCATGGCCGCGAAAAAGATCGTCGTGTATGGGATTCCGAATTGCGACACCGTGAAAAAAGCACGCGTGTGGCTGGAAGAACATGACGTGCCGTTCGAATTCCACGATTTCAAGAAAGCCGGGTTATCGATGGCCTTGTTGCAGGACTGGTTGAAGGACGTCACGCTCGACGAACTGATCAACCGGCGCGGTACGACCTGGCGTAGCCTGTCGGACACGTACAAGGACGAAGCCGGCTCCACGGCCGGCGCGATCGCGTTGATGATCCACAAACCATCGATCATCAAGCGGCCCGTGCTCGTG
Source organism: Candidatus Burkholderia crenata (assembly GCA_001190015.1). Classification (GTDB taxonomy): domain Bacteria; phylum Pseudomonadota; class Gammaproteobacteria; order Burkholderiales; family Burkholderiaceae; genus Caballeronia; species Caballeronia crenata. Next base: position 1,471 of record LGTG01000591.1, on the reverse strand, counting down.
GTCAACGGCCGCGTGAAATCGCTCGGTTTCGACGCCGACAAGTACGAATCGCTGTTCGTTTAGAGTCTGGAATTTAAACGCAGTATTGCTGCCACCGCCCGATGATGACGGCGAGAATCTTGATTCCTACCAGCCTCCACGCTGGCATTTTTATTGAAAGTGGCTCGAATCCATGGCCGGCACCCTTCTCCTCTCTGAACAACTCATCGCGCGCGTCCGTCACGCCCGACGACGAGCATTGCCAGAACCTGCTGATCGAGCGGTTAGGGGCACTCGGCTTCGAGTGCGAAACGATCGCGTCCGGCGGCGTCACGAATCTCTGGGCCGTGAAACGCGGCACGGATAGCACTGACGGCAAGCTGCTCGCGTTCGCCGGCCATACCGACGTCGTGCCGACCGGTCCGTTGGAACAATGGACCTCGCCACCGTTCGTGCCGACCCACTGCGACGGCAAGCTGTACGGCCGCGGTGCAGCGGACATGAAGACGTCGATCGCGGCATTCGTCGTGTCGAGCGAAGAGTTCGTCGCGGCGCACCCGGCGCATCGCGGCTCGCTCGCGTTCCTGATCACCAGCGACGAAGAAGGCCCCGCCACCGACGGCACCGTCAGGTAATAGAGCTTTGAAAGCGCGCGGCGAGCGGCTGGACTACTGCATTGTCGGGGAGCCCACCTCCAGCGCCACGCTTGGCGACATGGTCAAGAACGGCCGCCGCGGCTCCATGTCCGGCAAGTTGGTGGTGAAAGGCGTGCACGGGCATATTGCTTATCCGCGTCTCGCCAAGAACCCGATTCACCTGCTCGCGCCCGCGCTGGCTGAACTGGTCTCTACGCATTGGGACGACGGCAACGAATATTTCCTGCCGACCACGTGGCAAGTGTCCAACCTGCACAGCGGTACGGGTGCAACAAACGTGATCCCAGGTCATATCGAGTTGATGTTCAATTTCCGCTTCTCCACGGCGCGCACGGTGGAAGGACTGCAAAGCCGTGTTCACGCGATCCTCGATAAACACGCGTTGGACTACGATCTCGCGTGGAGCATCAGCGGCCTGCCGTTTCTCACGCCGCGCGGCACGTTGTCGAACGCGCTGGAACAAGCCATCCTCGATGAAACTGGCGTGCGCACCGAACTGTCTACTACCGGTGGCACCTCGGATGGCCGCTTTATTGCTCGCATCTGCGAACAAGGTGGTCGAGTTTGGACCGCTCAACGGCAGCATTCACAAGATCGACATCGCGTTTATCGAACCGTTGAAAAACGTGTATCGGCGCGTGCTCGAAACCTTGCTTGCCTGATCCGACTCACTCTTATGAGGAGCCTGCGATGGCGCTTCCCTTCACCATCGTACGCGCTTGCAATTACCCATATTTTTCGGCGAGTTCGAAACCGAGCAGGATATCTGTAAGCCTTACCAATCCTCGCCAGACAACGATATTGCCCGGAGGAGGATCATTGGCTCGGGCCAGATA
>LGTG01000590.1 GCA_001190015.1 Candidatus Burkholderia crenata | reverse complement strand
TTCCACCGCGTCCGCGAGCGGATCGTGAAGCTGAACCTCGAGCCCGTAGTCTTGCAGGTGATGCACGATATCGATGACTTTCGAATTGCGCAAATCCGGACAATTTTCCTTGAACGTCAGCCCGAGGGCCGTCGCCTTCGCACGCAGCGGCGCGCGGCCGGTCCGGATCAACGTCTTCACGACGCGATCGGCCACGAACCGGCCCATGCCGTCGTTCACGCGCCGCCCCGCGAGGATCACCTGGGGCGTGTAGCCGGACACCTGCGCCTTGTGCGTCAGGTAATACGGGTCCACGCCAATGCAATGCCCACCCACCAGTCCCGGCGTGAAGTCGAGGAAATTCCACTTCGTGCCGGCGGTTTCCAGGATTTCGCGGGTATCGATACCGAGGTAATCGAAGATGATGGCCGCCTCGTTCATCAGCGCAATATTCAGGTCGCGCTGTGTATTATCGATGACCTCCGCGGCCTCCGCCACCTTTTGATTGAACTCGCACGGTAGACACCGGCCGTCACCACCGAGCTATAGACTCGGCGACCAGATCGAGCTTCACGGCGTCCGACCTGGACACGACCTTCACGATATTGCGGAGCGTGTGCTGCTTGTCGCCAGGATTGATGCGCTCCGGGCGGCGAATTCAACCGGTCGTTGCAACATCCCGAAATTTGGAAGTGTTAAATGGGGCGACCGCGGAGCTGGAGCTCGCAACAAACCGGGAGGCCAATGATGCCATCGCCGGGCAGGCCAGGTGTCAATCAGTTTGAGACGAAGCAAGCGTTCTGGAAATTTATTGCCGAGGGAATGGAAAGTGACGCTGGG
>LGTG01000051.1 GCA_001190015.1 Candidatus Burkholderia crenata | reverse complement strand
TAAATGATGGTGTTGCAATGACTGCTTGAACCTAAGAACGGTAAACGCTCTGAAATATTCCTGCCGCCGAACGCGGCCGGTCCGACTATTTATGTGCGCTAAAACCGCTCAGGATCAAGCGGACCTATAAAATGCTTGCCTGCCTGCAACGACCGTTGATTGTTGTTCCGACGAATGAGTCGGCGAGAGCGGCGGACGGGCATCGAACATCATGTCGGGCCTGAGCGCTGTAACGACATCATAACGACATCAATTGGAAAAGAAGATCAAATCATGCAAATGTGGATGAAGCGCCGCTACGAACTACAGATGGCGCAAGGTAGCCAGCAAACACTTCGCCAGCGTGGTTTCACGCTGATCGAAATCATGGTCGTGATCGCGATTCTCGGCATTTTCGCCACGTTGATCGTGCCCAAGATCATGAGTCGCCCGGACGAGTCGCGTCGCGTCGCGGCAAAGGTGGATATTGGCTCGATCATGCAGTTACTGAATCTTTATCGACTGGATAACGGCCGCTATCCGACCCAGGAGCAGGGGCTGCGCGCACTGGTCGAAAAGCCAACCACCGAACCGGTCCCGAACAGCTGGAAGGGCGGCGGTTATTATGGATCGCGTTCCAGTCGACCTGTGGGGTAAGGAATATCAAGACCTGAACCCGGGCGTGCACGGCGAAGTGGACGTATTCAGCTACGGCGCGACGGCAAACCGGGCGGCGAGGGCAACGACGCGGACATCGGCTCGTGGCAATAGGCTTTTTAGCCTTTCCTTGCGCCCTTAACAGAAGCCAATCGACGTGAACATGCAGCACAAGCAGGACTGTTCAGCGCCCCGAGGCGCCCCGCTGCGCGAAGGTGCGGCCGCAGGCCGGCTTTACGCTGCTGGAAATGCTGGTGTGGTGCTGGTAATCGCGGGATTGCTGGTGTCGCTGGCTTCGGTGAAGCTCACGCGCAATCCGCGCACGGATCTGAACGAGGAAGCGCAGCGTCTCGCGCTCCTGTTCGAATCCGCCGGCGACGAAGCGCAGGTGCGGGTCTTGCAATTACCCATATTTTTCGGCGAGTTCGAA
>LGTG01000589.1 GCA_001190015.1 Candidatus Burkholderia crenata | reverse complement strand
CTAAATGATGGTGTTGCAATGACTGCTTGAACCTAAGCTATGCACAAGTGCGTGACCGGCTTTGTCCACTGCGGTTGAGTGAGACGTTCCTCATTGGTGAGCACGGCATGAGGTTAAAGGCCGGTACTGCCCGTAGCATGTTCGTTAGAATGTCGCGCGCGGTCGGCTTGCGGGCAACGACGGAGGATGGACGCTACGGTTACGGTCCACGTCTTCAGGACTTTCGCCATAGTTTTGCGACTGAAAGGCTGGTTGAATGGTATCGAGCCGGACTAGACGTGACGCGCGAATTACCGAAACTTGCCGCCTACCTTGGATACGTCGATGTCGGTCTGACCTATTGGTACATCGAAACAGTTCCCGAGTTGTTACAGCTTGCGGCCTGCTATCTGGACAGAGATTGGTTGGGAGAGCGGAAATGAGCACCGCCAGCCTTTCGTCCCTTGTTCATCGTTTCTTTGCGCAACGCTTGCTCGAGCAACAAGGTTTAAGCCCGCATACGGTGGCAAGCTACCGCGATACGTTCCGTCTGCTGTTGGCCTTCGCCGCGAA
>LGTG01000588.1 GCA_001190015.1 Candidatus Burkholderia crenata | reverse complement strand
CCCGAGCACCGAGGCGCCGGGCTGGCGTGGCTCACTGCCTGCCAAAACCACTCGGCGAACCGCGCACTTCAGCAGCAAATTGCACTGTGCAAACCCCATTCAGCAGAAATTGCATGTGCAAACCTCTTGAACACTGCTTCGGTCGTCATGACGGGGCACTTTTCAACAGCCTGCTAAAGGCACCGACATTAGTCGATACTCCGAGCGAGAACTCTACGCAGTTGCGAACGCGCTTAATTGCAGACCACGCAAAGCCCTCGATTGGAAGACACCAGCCGAGGCGTTTGAAGAGTTAATATTCACAACCTAAATGATGGTGTTGCAATGACTGCTTGAACCTAAGGCCTGCGCGAGATGCTGCAGAGCAATTAGCTAGAATTCCTGATGGAAGCGCATAACGGCTTGTCCGCGCGCATTGTGAAGGAAGCCGGTTTCAAGGCAATTTGGGGGTCGGGTCTCACGATCTCCGCGCAAGTTCGGCGTACGTAATAACAACGAAGCGAGCTGGACCCAGGTGGTCGACACGCTCGAGTTCATGGCGGACGCGAGCGACCTGCCTATCCTGCTGGACGGCGACACCGGCTACGGCAACTTCAACAACGTGCGCTGGTTGGTGAAAAAGCCGGAGCAACGCGGCATTGCCGACGTATGTATTGAAGACAAGCAGTTTCCGAAGACCAATATAGTTTTCTCAACGGCGAACGTCAACCGCTCGCCGAGATGGACGAATTCTGCGGCAAGATCAAGGCCGGCAAGGACTCGCAGAGCGATCCGAATTTCTCCATCGTAGCGCGCGTGGAAGCGTTGATCGCGGGCTGGGGGAAGAAGCGTTGAAACGCGCGGAGGCTTATCGCCAGGCCGGCCGGCATCAGCACTGTGATCTGGGCGAACCATCTGCTGCGCGGCGCAGAGTCGACCATGCAGGCGATCGCGAAGGAAATCCACAGCAGCGAGACGCTCGTGAACGTGGAAGATCGCGTGGCGACGGTGAACGAAATCTTCCGTCTTCAGGACGCCGAGGAATATTCGGCCGCTGAGAGCGTGTATTTGTCGTCGGCGAGTGCATCGCGCAATGCCGTCGTGCTCGCGACCAGCCGGGGCGCCGGCCTGGAAGCCGTTACCGCCGATAAACCCAAGGTCATGCTGCCGATCGCGGGCAAGCCGCTCTTGCGCCGTCTGGTCGAGGTGTTTAAGAAAGAAGGTATCAACGACATTACGGTGGTGGGCGGTTATCGGCGCCGACGCCATCGATACATCGGGGATCCGGCTGGTTGTGAACGAGAAACACGAGCAAACGGGCGAACTAGCGTCGTTGGCATGCGCGGCGAAGTCGTTCACCGCCGACACTGTGATCTCCTATGGCGACCACCTTTTGTTCCGCAGCTACATTCTTCGCGATCTGGTGGAATCGGACAGCGATTTCTGCGTGGTCGTTGATTCGTCGCAGACGCCGGCAGCCGGCGGGGCGTCGACGGACTTCGCGTACTGCTCGACCGCTGACGATCGCGGACAGAAGGTCTGGCTGGAAAGCGTAACCAGTTCGGCCGGTCCGGCAAATTCGAAGACACCGCAAGGCCGCTGGATGGGCCTGCTCAACGTACGCGGCGAGGGCCGTGAACGGCTGATCGCTATGCTCGGAAAGCTGCAGGAACGCGATGACTTCGACAAGCTCGACATGGCCGCGCTGCTCAATGCGCTGGTGGTCGCGGACGAGAAGATTGAAGTGCGGTACGTGCACGGTCACTGGCGTTGTGAACGGCGGTCAGAAAGCGACGCCAGATGGCGGCGTCGATCAGAAATGCGAAACGATCTTGTTCTGCAGAA
>LGTG01000587.1 GCA_001190015.1 Candidatus Burkholderia crenata | reverse complement strand
TGGCAGGGGTACGGCCTTATGGTCGTCCCCTATGCTGATTTCTTGTTTCTTCTTCGATGCCCGGAATTCAGCTCGCGACGATATCGAAGGAATGCGTCAGCTCGGCGGTTTTCGCCAGCATGATTGACGCCGAGCAATATTTGTCGTGCGAGAGCGTGATCGCGCGTTCAACCGTTGCGGGATTCAGATTCTTGCCCGTTACCGTGAAGTGGAAGTGGATCTTCGTGAACACTTTCGGGTCTTCGTTTGCGCGCTGGGCCTTGAGCGTTACCGAGCAGCCCGCAATTTCCTGGCGGCTTTTCTTCAGGATCATCACGACGTCGTACGCCGTGCAACCGCCAGTGCCGAGCAAGACCATTTCCATAGGCCGCGGCGAGAGGTTGCGGCTGCGGCCTTCTGGCGCGCCGTCCATTGTGACCAGATGACCGCTGCCCGTTTCCGCGGCAAACGCCATGCCGTCCTGTCCCATCCAGCTAACTTTGCATTCCATGAGAAAACTCCGGTGCCATAAGACACTTGTCTAATCGTGTCGATTGTAGCGTTTTAGCTGATTGTAGGAACCGCAGCAGTGCGTGCGTTTGCCATTAAGCAATGTTGCATTGCGATATCTAAGACAAATCCGTGATTTCCCTACGATGAATGAGGAGTTTCGATCGAAATTTGCCCCTGTTAAACTTTCAAAATTTAGGTAAATAATTGATGATGGTTTGTGTTTGTATTTTTCATTAGAAATTCAATCCTATAATACAAATTTACTTGCTTTGCACAAGAGCACTTCATATACTTGCGCTCAATGGTTGTCGCAGTCCGACAAACATATAGCGTCTCCTCCACCTCCTCCTAGGTGGATTCAGCCCGAGCCAAAGGCTCGGGCTTTTTTTCGTCTGCTTTAGCGTCGATTTGTGTGCCGGCAGGATGGGTATTCGTTGCCGAGCAGGGGAATTTTGACTTCACATCAAAATTTCCCTTACTGCTCTCTATCCGCACCATGCCCATGGACGAGAAACGGGGAGGGCTCGCGCGCGCCTCTCGATACGCACCAACATACAAGCCGGACAAAGCAGGGCAGAATTATTTTTTGGATCGATCATGAAGACGTTTTCCGCAAAAGCCCATGAGGTGACGCGTGAATGGTACGTGATTGACGCCACGGATAAGGTTCTCGGACGTGTCGCCAGTGAAGTTGCC
>LGTG01000586.1 GCA_001190015.1 Candidatus Burkholderia crenata | reverse complement strand
AAATGATGGTGTTGCAATGACTGCTTGAACCTAAGCTGGGAAGCGTCCGTTGCAGGCGCAGCGGGTGCGGTGGCGCTCGCGGCCTCCTGCGGATTCTCTCTTTCGTACTCGCGCTTGTCACGGATCGCGTTGAAGAACAATGTGCCGATCACAAGCAGCACCATGACCACGATAAGAATACTGATTCCAAAGGTAGGGTTCTTCCGCGTCCGGGGCCTTTTTGCGGCGGTCATCGGTCATGAAATCGAAGCTCTGAGTGGGATTGGACGAAGCGCACGATCTTATCCGACATGGATTTCAGAAGGGTTGCAGCAGCCTTGCATCCACCCCGCAGGACGCGTTCCACGTCGAGCTCAAAACCTCAGTTCCCGGTGACCCCGAGTGGCGAGCGCACAGGCAGCGCGGTGGAATATTTGATCTGTTCCATCGCGAAACTCGAACTCACGTCGTAAAGCGGTACCGCGCGGATCACGCCGGTTTCCTTCAGCCGCTGCACGCGCTTCCAGCATGGCGTCTGCGAAAGATTGACGCGCGTCGCCAGTTCGGCAACAGGCATTGTCACGTCTTATTGCAGCAGCTCCAGCAACTTGCGACCGATAAGGTCCATGCCCACAGCCAGCCCCTTATAGGAAATTATTCTACTTTTCCGTGTCTTGGCGGAATTATATGGAAACTTTTTCCACATGCAAACCGGTATAAAAGAGGCATGGCTTTCCGCTCCTTTCTCCCTGATTCTGCCTCCTTGACGAGCCTCGCCAACGACCCTTGCCATTGATACACGATCGCCGCTCGTGCGCTTGTCCGAAGCACTCGACCAAGCCTACCGCCTCGATCCGTCCTCGGCGGAATTCGCGCTTGGCGTGCGCTCGGCGCTCGATGGCTTGTCCCGGGAGGCCGGCCTGTTATCGGACGCGCAGCGTGAAGGCGGGCCGGATTGTTATCGCCGGCATTTGCTCGCGGCCGATCCGCTCGGCCGCTACGCCGTTGCCGCGCTCGTCTGGCGCCGGTCAGGTAAGCCCGGTGCATGGTCATCACACGTGGTGCGCTTATACCAGTGATCGAGGGAACCCTGTCCGAGACGCTCTACGCGTGGGATGCGGACGCGAACCGGGCAGTTGAAACACGCCGCCACGAGCGAGCACGCGGCGCGGTGTCATTTGTCGGCGCCGGCCGTGGGGCAATTTACCAGTTGGGCAATGCATCGGCGGCCGGACAGACCGCCGTCTCGCTCCACATCTATGGCGTGCCCGGCGCGCGCATCTCGACACACGTCAACGACTTCGTGATGGTTGCCGCTTAGCGCGCGTCGGCATCGGGTCATACGGAAACAACCGCGGAACTACCCTACGCTTTCCCCGGCTCGGACGCCGTCGGAATCTGCGGCGGCACTTGCACGGATTGATCGGTCGGCGGCCCGGGCTGGGACTTGTGCGAAATATCGCGGGCCATGGCTGCCACGCTGCGCTTCACCGGCGACAACGGAGCCGTTTCTGTCAACTCTTCAAGCCGGTATCGAAAATCGGCCATCAATTCCGCGCCGACCTCACGAATCATCTGCGTGATCTTGTCGACGTCGGTGGAAAACGGTACCCGGACTTCTAACCTTACAATTACCCATATTTTTCGGCGAGTTCGAAACCGAGCAGGATATCTGTAAGCCTTACCAATCCTCGCCAGACAACGATATTGCCCGGAGGAGTATCATTGGCTCGGGCCAGATAGCCACCCAGTTGGGCAAGTTTGACGGTATAACGTGTAAGGGGTTCGGCGGTTGAAGGCTTCGCGGGATCTTTAACCCACTGATCAAGCAGCTGTATTTCAGTTGGGGTGGTCGGGGTT
>LGTG01000585.1 GCA_001190015.1 Candidatus Burkholderia crenata | reverse complement strand
CTAAATGATGGTGTTGCAATGACTGCTTGAACCTAAGAAAAACAAAACTAAAATTTGTTGCAACGATTTACGCGTCTTAAGCGTTTAAAGCAGCGATTTCAGCCCACTTCGGCAATCAATTCGATTTCGACGCAAGCGCCCAGCGGAATTTGCGCCACGCCAAATGCCGAGCGTGCGTGTTTGCCGCGCTCACCGAAAATATCGGCGATCAACTCGGATGCACCATTGGTGACCAGATGCTGTTCGGTGAACTCGAACGTGGAGTTGACAAGGCTCATTACCTTCACGATCCGCGTCACCTGGTTCAGGTTGCCTACATGCGCGTGCAGCGTTGCGATCAGGTCGATGGCGATCGAGCGTGCGGCGGCGCGGCCTTCTTCGGTGGTAAGCGTAGCGCCCAGTTTGCCCACCCACACCTTGCCGTCCTTCTTCGGGATATGACCGGACAGATAGACCGTGTTGCCGCTTTGCGCGCTCATCACGTAGGCGGCGGCAGGGGCGCCGGCCGTAGGCAATTCGATGCCGAGTTCCTTCAGCTTGTCGTAGACGTTCAATTGGGCCATGGGGTGTTCCCTAACAGGCTGTTGAAAAGCGCCCCGTCATGACGACCGAAGCAGTGTTCAAGAGGTTTGCACATGCAATTTGCTGCTGAATTGCGGGTTCGCCGAGTGGTTTTGGCAGGCAGTGCGCAGGCACACCAGCCCGGCGCCGTACGGTGCTCGCACCATGGCGGCTCATTGCAACGCTCCTTGTGGCACCACGCTTGGCATTCGGGCCATGCGGGTCAGATTGCTCGCGGCCATCGTCAGCTTGAAGTGCTGGTCAACGCGCTTGATGCCGCGATAGACCGTCTGCCGGATCCGGCCAATTGTCTTG
>LGTG01000584.1 GCA_001190015.1 Candidatus Burkholderia crenata | reverse complement strand
AACCCCCTCAAGATGACTTGTTCGCTGACCTTGGGATTGGACAGAAACCGGTAGGCCGCTTTCGTGTTGCACCAATCCTGAAAGGCCATCGGAATGCTCTGCCCGATACACGACCACAGGTGTTCGAGAACCAGGCGGAATCTTTTGCCAAGACGCTCATCGCGAAACCGGCTTTGTCCCGCTTCCTCGTTCAGCCACGCATTAGCATCACAGGCTTCTTCCGATGCACGCTTTCGACCGCCTCTGTTCGTCATCGCCGTCCCTCATCAACTGATCTTGCAACGACGTAAATATAAAGGATTCCTTATTAAAAGAGAATCGTAGAAAAATATGGATAATTGCAAGTAGTTCGATCGCCTATTTTCTGCGTGCTTCAGACCCGACGGTCGAGGTGACCGTGATCGAGCGCGACTCCAGCTCCGCGAAGTCATCGTCGGCGCTTTCGGCCGCATCGAACCGGCAGCAGTTTTCCACGCCGCTTTCCATTCAAATGTCGTTGTACGGTATCGAGTTTCTTCGCGCTATCGTGGACCTCCTTGAAGTCGATGGTTTCAAGCCAGCGATTAAATTGCACGAAGGCGGTTATCTTTTCCTCGCCACGCAGGCCGGGGACGTCACGCTGCGGGAAAACCACGCGTTGCAAAGTAAGCTTGGTGTGGACATCACGCTCATGGGGCAGGACGCACTGCACGCGAAGTTTCCCTGGCTGAACGTTGAGGATCTCGCCTCCGGCGCGTTTGGTGAAAGCGGCGAAGGGTGGTTCGACGGCTATGGTCTCGTGCAGGCGTTTCGAGGCGCAGTCGCTGGGCGCGCGGTACATCGCGGCGGATGTGACCGGACTGGTGCGGGACGCCAGACGCGTCACGCACGCTGTTGCAAGTAATGGTGAGCGCTATGCATACCTTAGGTTCAAGCAGTCGTTACAACACAATCATTTAGGTTGCGAATATTAACTCTTCAAACGCCTCGGCTGGTGTCTTCCAATCGAGGGCTTTGCGTGGTCTGCAATTAAGCGCGTTCGCAACTGCGTCGAGTTCTTGCTCGGAGTATGGACTAATGTCGGTGCCTTTAGCAGGCTGTTGAAAAGCGCCCCGTCATGACGACCGAAGCAGTGTTCAAGAGGTTTGCACATGCATCAAGAGGTTTGCACATGCAATTTGCTGCTAAATTGCGGGTTCGCCGAGTGGTTTTGGCAGGCAGTGCGCAGGCACGCCGGCCCGGCGCCGTA
>LGTG01000583.1 GCA_001190015.1 Candidatus Burkholderia crenata | reverse complement strand
AAACTTGCCCAACTGGGTGGCTATCTGGCCCGAGCCAATGATCCTCCTCCGGGCAATATCGTTGTCTGGCGAGGATTGGTAAGGCTTACAGATATCCTGCTCGGTTTCGAACTCGCCGAAAAATATGGGTAATTGCAAGCTCGCAGGCAGCACGCAGGGCAGCCTCTCGGGCAAGGTCGAGCCGGGCGAACCTACTGGTTTATGACGGCGTCAGCACACATGCCGGCGCGGGCGTAGCCGACTTCATCGCGAGCCGGGGTGGAAACGTCGAGATCGTGACGTCGGACGTGAAGGTCTCAGACGATGTGGGCGGCACGACCTTCCCGATTTTCTATCGGCGTCTGTACGCGCAAGGCGTGATCTCCACACCGAACTACTGGCTCGACAAAGTGTATGAGGAAGACGGCAAGAAGATCGCCGTGATCCGCAATGAGTACACGGAGGAGCAGGAGGAGCGTGCGGTCGACCAGGTGGTGATCGAGAACGGCACTACGCCGAACGACGAGCTCTACTGGAAACTCAAGCCGGAGTCGTTGAATCGTGGTCAGATCGATGTGCACAAGCTCTTCGCTTCCGAGCCGCAACCGTCCTTGAGCGAAGAACCCGGCAACGGCCGCTTCCTGCTGTTCCGCGTTGGCGACTGCATCTCCATGCACAGCATTCATGGCGCGATCTATGACGCGCTACGCCTCGTTAAGGACTTCTGAAAATGAGCCCGGTGTTTGTCATTACCGCGTTGTTGTGGTTGTCGGTGGCGAGTCTGGCATTTGCACTTTTCAAATGTGCCGCGTATTGGCACGAGGGTCGAGCGACGGCTGCGGGTGCGTACGGCTGGGGCAACTTGCTATCTATCCCGAAGCGTTATTTCGTCGATCTGCATCATGTGTGAACGGCGGTCAGAAAGCGACGCCAGATGGCGGCG
>LGTG01000582.1 GCA_001190015.1 Candidatus Burkholderia crenata | reverse complement strand
CAAGACAATTGGCCGGATCCGGCAGACGGTCTATCGCGGCATCAAGCGCGTTGACCAGCACTTCAAGCTGACGATGGCCGCGAGCAATCTGACCCGCATGGCCCGAATGCCAAGCGTGGTGCCACAAGGAGCGTTGCAATGAGCCGCCATGGTGCGAGCACCGTACGGCGCCGGGCTGGTGTGCCTGCGCACTGCCTGCCAAAACCACTCGGCGAACCCGCAATTCAGCAGCAAATTGCATGTGCAAACCTCTTGAACACTGCTTCGGTCATCATGGACGGGGCGCTTTTCAACAGCCTGCTAGGTCAACCATGCAGACGCCGAGCAATTAACCGCTCCGGAAAATACCGGACAGCTAATGGGCGCTACCGTAACAAATTCGGCCGAGGCTACATGCAGTTGCTTCAGCGGCGCTGACCGACCAGGTCGTCCATCAGCGGCACGACTGCCAGCACGACCAGCATGGCCGAAAGCGGCAGGATCGATATGAAACCCACATACTTGAAACCTAGCGCACCCGCAAGGCCGCCGGTAAAGAATATCCCAAGCAGCGATGCCAGTAGCCAGAGCCGCGACTGGTCCGCCTTCACGGCGGCAACGCCGGACCCCGACGTGGACACGTTCCAATAAAAAAGCTTGCCGAGTTCAATGCCGATATCCGTGACGATGCCGGTCATATGCGTGGTGCGAATCTCGGCTTTGGAGATCTTCGTGATGATCGCGTTCTGAAGACCCATCGCGTAGCACAGCAACGCCACGGTCGCGAGCACGAACAGGGTGCGGTTATTTTCCAGGTTCGATCCGAGCAGACCGAACACGAGCAGCAGCACGGCTTCCAGCATCAAAGGCAGCGCGTATTCGCTTTGTGCCCGGCGGCGCCGGCCCCAGTTGATCATGATCGCGGAGGTGGCCGCGCCGGTCATGAACGCCACGAGTGAACTAAATCCCGCGATGACGAGGCCGAAGTCGCCTATCGAGAGGTTATCGGCGAGTGCCGATACGATCCCCGACATATGCGAGGTGTACTGCCCGACAGCGAGGAAGCCACCCGCATTCGCCGCACCCGCAATGAACGCAAGCCATCGCCCGAGGCGCCGGTTATTCTGGTCGGTGCGCTGCGGCCGCGCAAAACCTCGCAGGTACTCGATAGGCATGTCCCTTCGCTTTGATCAAACCCCGGCGAGCTTCTCGCTGTCGAGAATATGTTCGTATCGATCACACCAGCTTGCTGCAGCTTTGAGAATACGCGGCTGACGGTCTCGAGCTTCAGCCCGAGATAGCTGCCAATCTCTTCGCGCGTCATGCGCAGGTTGAATTCCGCCGAGGAGTATCCCCGCGTTTTCATCCTCTTCGATAAGTTGAGCAGGAACGCAGCCACGCGCTGCTGCGCGGTCATCGTGCCGAGCATCATCATGAGCCCGGATTCACGCACGATCTCGCCGCTCATCATGCGATGCGATGCACATACTGCTGCATCGCCTTCACGTCATGGCAAAGGTCCTCGAGCAAATCGAACGGGATGCCACACACCTTGCTGTCCTCGAGCGCGATCGCATCGCAATTCTGTTCATCGGAGCACACGCCATCGAGTCCGAGCGGTTCGCCCGCAATATGAAACCCGGTGACCTGCTCGTGACCATCGCGATGCGTGATGACCGTCTTGAAGCAGCTGACACGCACGGCGTAGATGCTTTTGAATTTATCGCCGGCGCGGTAGAGCGTTTCGCCGCGTCGCACGATCCGCATGGAACACACAATGGCGTCAAGCCGGGCCAACTCAGTCGCGCTCAGATGAGGTGGCATGCAGATGGAGTGCAACGTACACGCGGAGCAGTTCGTGACCGCACGGGTGCCCGGTGGTGGTGAACCCATGATGGCGGATCGCGGCCTGTAAGCCAAAGGAATAGCGGTCGAAGAGGTCGAAGCGGCGGGCGCGCAAGCGGTAGCTGAGGTCATGCCTGTCTTCAGAAGAGTCGGGATGATCAGTGAATGGCTGGACTGACGGGCTGAGCAGACAGGGCGCAAGGCGGTCATGCCGGTTCGCAGGATGTTGGCTCGGGACGAGGAGCACTGGCAGTTGCGCAATCGTGTCGCGAGCCAGTTCGTACTCGCCAGGTCTTGTCGAAAAAATAGCGGGCGCCCGCGCGCTGGGACCTGTCATAAATTTTGTGTGTAAGACATAACATGTAGCTCAAGGAGCATGCTTAGGTTCAAGCAGTCGTTGCACCACCATCATTTAGCAGGCTATTGAAAAGCGCCCCGTCATGACGACCGAAGCAGTGTTCA
>LGTG01000581.1 GCA_001190015.1 Candidatus Burkholderia crenata | reverse complement strand
GGATCGTCGACATCGTCAGGCGACCACGGGCTAGCAGCAACGGCCCCTGGTCACTTCTTCCCTTCTATTCAACCCAACGTCGCCGTTTAGTGTCGGATTTGCAGCGCCGCTAACAGTACCCATACCGGAAAAGCGTTTTAGAGATTCATTGCGCATCGCCCTCAGATCTCGACCACTTTGTCCCATTCGAACGACGGATTTTCAGGCGCACCCGTGCGCCGGTCGCGATACCCGCGCGGATTACAGATCACGCGCGTTCCCTCTGCAACGTAGTCGAATGCGGTATGCGTGTGGCCGTGAACCTACAGCGCAACCGGTGCGCGTTCGAGCGAGGGCAGATCGCTCACAAAACCCGCCGATGCCCGGTCCGTCGCAAACTCTTCTCAGCCAGACTTTGTCTGAGCGGCGCGTGATGGGTCACAACAATCGTCTTGGCGTCGAAGGGCTTTGCCAGCCATCTTCCAGCCATGCCCGAGCCTGTTCATGCAGTGCCAGTGAGTCTCCGGGACCAAACGAGCGCGGTTCGTCTTCGGGCTCCGGCCTTGCAACCTGGATCACGCCCCGGAAGTCAAGCATCACACGCTCGGCCGCGGCGATGGACTCGTGCATTGCCTCATTGCCCGCGCCGAACAGCGCGAAATCCGTCCACAAAGTAGTGCCGAGCACGAGCCATTTGCCGTAGCGGTCGGTGAGAGTAGTGTTGTTCAGGAAATGCACATTGGGCAAGTTGCGCGCGGCGTCCTGCATTGCGCTTTCGAGCGCACCCAATTCGCCGTCGTAATACTCGTGGTTGCCCGGCACATAAACAACGGGTACCGGCGAACCGAAGTGTTCCGCCGCCCAGCGTAGACCCTCCGCATGATTGTGGATGTCGCCGGCCAGCACGACGAGATCCGCATCCGCGTAAGGAATGGCGAGCGGCTCGTCGTGCTCGAGATGCAGGTCTGACAGAACGCGAATCTTCACGGCACTTATCTCCTTAACGCTGCTACGGGCGAATTCAACCGGTCGTTGCAACATCTCGAAATTTGGAGGTGTTAAATGGGGCGACCGCGAAGCTGGGGCTCGCAACAAACCGGGAGGCCGATGATGCCATCGCCGGGCAGGCCAGGTGTCAATCAGTTTGAGACGAAGCAAGCGTTCTGGAAATTTATTGCCGAGGGAATGGAAAATGACGCTGCGGCGCTGGCCTGCGGCGTGTCACAATCGGGGCGTCCGGGTGGGGTTGGGGGGGGGGGGGGGGGGGGGGGGGGGGTGGTGG
>LGTG01000050.1 GCA_001190015.1 Candidatus Burkholderia crenata | reverse complement strand
ATTCTCGTCCAAGCATCGCGTGCAACCCCGACACGGACTGGAAGGGCAAGCGACGCAGCAACGATACGGGCGAATTCAACCAGTCGTTGCAACATCTCGAAATTTGGAGGTGTTAAATGGGGCGACCGCGGGGCTGGGGCTCGCAACAAACCCGGAAGCCGATGATGCCATCGCCGGGCAGGCCAGGTGTCAATCAGTTTGAGACGAAGCAAGTGTTCTGGAAATTTATTACCGAGGGAATGGAAAGTGACGCCGCGGCGCTGGCCTGCGGCGTGTCACAACCGTTGGGTCCGCGATGGTTTCGCGAAGCCGGCGGCATGTCGCCGATTGGGTTGGTGCCTCGCTCGGGCCGATACCTATCATTCTCAGAACGTGAGGAGATTGCGCTGCTGTGGGCTCAAGATTACGGGATTCGAGAGATCGCACGAAGGCTAGGTCGGTCGCCGTCGACTATCTCGCGCGAATTGCGCCGGAACGCGGCTACACGTGGTGGTACGCTAACCTATCCTATCGGGCAACAGTCGCGCAGTGGAAAGCAGAGCGAGCGGCCAAACGGCCGAAGGCCGTCAAGCTCGCAGGGAGCGAACGGCTAGCGAACGGCTACGAACATATGTGAGAGCCGATTGGCCGGAGCGGTCGCTGATTCGCACGGCAGGCCGATTGCGGGTTGACTTTCCTGATAATGAGTCTATTATGCGGATCTCACACGAAGCCATCTATCAGGCGCTTTACATACAAACATACAAGGCCGCGGCGCGTTGCGACGTGAATTGTCCGCATGTCTGCGCACGGGCCGGGCACTGCGCGTACCGCGCGCTAGAACGAGACAACGGGGCAAAAATTTTATCATCCCCGAGGTCATGATCAGTGAGCGCCCGGCCGAAGCTGCAGATCGCGACGTGCCGGGTCACTGGGAAGGCGACCTGATCATCACAGGCCTGAACAGCTCTGCGATTGGTACCTTGGTTGAACGAACAACCCGCTTCACCATGCTTCTACATCTTCCACCCATGCCAGGCCACGGCTCTGGTGCGCGACTGAAGAACGGGCCAGCGTTAGCTGGTCACGGAGCCGAGGCTGTACGCAATGCTATCGCCGCGAAGATGGCCATGCTGTCTGATACTTATGCAAATCGCTGACTTGGGATCAGGGAGCCGAAATAGCGCAGCACGCACAGCTAAAGATCGACACAGGTTTGTCGATTTATTTCTGTGATCCACGAAGTCCGTGGCAGCGCGGGACTGACGAAAACACACTAACGGGCTGCTCCGACAGTATTTCCCTAAAGGCAACGACATTAGTCGATACTCCGAGCGAGAACTCGACGCAGTTGCGAACGCGCTTAATTGCAGACCACGCAAAGCCCTCGATTGGAAGACACCAGCCGAAGCGTTTGAAGAGTTAATATTTGCAACCTAAATGATGGTGTTGCAATGACTGCTTGAACCTATGACAAT
>LGTG01000580.1 GCA_001190015.1 Candidatus Burkholderia crenata | reverse complement strand
GCGTTACGAATCCTGCTTGTCCTTCTATTGACTGTCGAACTACCGCGGAACTACTGCGGAATTACTGTGTGAACCACGAAGAATGACGCGACGATCCAGCTTCTGCATGCGGTATTCGAGGTCGTAAATTGTCAGTGGCTTCGGCCAAATAAGCGTCGTTACGCTCCTTGTCACGCTGGTCGGCGGATTTCGTCAGGAACAGGAAGAGGCGGCTGAGCAGATACATGGTGAACCTCGCTTAAATGATTAGGGTAAATACCTAGTACTTTGAACGAAACATAGGGTAAACACTAATAAAATGCCAGTGCTCAAAAAAGAATCTCGTCGATACGAAAGACTTTTTTACAACACTCGAGGCTAAACCAGGGTCTCGTCGCGCACGGCCGATTGCTAGCAGCCGTGCATCATGACGACCAGCGGCATGTCCGCGAGGGATGCGCCGGTAGATACAGCGCGTAAGCCAGGTGATTGACGAAGCGACCGGCTGTTGGCGGAGCTGAATGGAACGACCGGGTCCACTTGCCCGGCCGCCCACGCCGAGGTGCGCGGTCGCACCCGCGACTCGCGGACAACGCGCGGCTTGGCTGAAATTTTCGGTTTCGTCGCAGGCGGTTTGGCCGCTACTTTGGCGCGAACAGGCTGCGCCGGAGCGCGCGTTTTCGGCGCTCGGGGCGGAGCGATCTGCGCCGCTACAAGGTGCTTCAAGCTCGTAGCCAGAGTTTTGTCAGGCTTTTTGGCATCGATCGAATTAGGGTCCGCACAGGGGGAACGGATCGCCAAACCCCTGTGGGAATGACGAATATTATGCACTTCGTAATAGCAGTTATTCCGGGACCGTGCACGTGCTACAGAATTTCACATTGAGTCACGTTGCCGTCATGTACGCATCTGATACTGTACGTTGCGGTAAATTGTGTCGGATTCGTTGTTTATTTTTAGATTCCCTTTAAAAATTTCGGAACCCGCCTGACAGGTATACTGCGGCTTTACCCCGCTCTGCAAAATCAATCTTCATGCCCGACTTGCCGCTTTCGCTTTGGCTCTCCATTACCGCGCTCGGCAGCGTCGGCGTCATGATTCCGCTCGCGCTCGCCGTTGCCGCATGGTTGGCGCTCGGTTATCCATGGCGTTACGCCGCCTGCTGGCTTGCCGTGCTCGGCGCTGCCAGTGGACTGGTGTTGCTGACGAAAATCGCGTTCATGGGATGGGGAGTGGGTGTGCGCGACCTGGATTTCACCGGCATCAGCGGTCATGCAATGGTGTCGTCGGCGGTATTGCCGGTGGCGTTGTTCGTCGCGTGTTTGCCGGGGCGCCGATGGATGCGCGCGTTCGGGGTGTCGGCGGGCGTGCTGATCGGAATCGTGGTCGGCGTATCGCGGATCTTGCTAAATGCCCAATGCGGGGTCGGCGCGCTCGCCGCGCTGGTGTTCGTGGCGTTCGCTTGGCGCGCGGAACCCGGCAAGTTAGCAGCGGCGCCGGTTGCAGTGAGTCTGGCAATGGTTGCCATCACGCTTCACGGCATTTCTGTGCCAACACAACGCTGGATCACGGATATCGCCCTGCATTTGTCAGGCCGCGAGCAGCCGTATATTCACGCTCGGTGGAAAGCGGGACGCTATGACAAGCCCGTTGCACCGCCGGCGCAACATATTGACGTGAGGTTTTCGGGAACGTCGAAATCGTAAAGGGGAGTGTCTGAATTTTTGCGTGCGAGATCGGCATAGGGGACGACCATAAGGCCGTACCCCTGCCACACACCACTCGGCATGCGGGTCCGCACCGGGCGGTTCGAGAAGTTGAGGTTATGAATCGAGGCAAACCCAACTGGTCAAAGTAGACGATGGGCAACACGCTGTTGAGTGGCTTGCCGCTATTGCGCCACCAGCGGCGACTATTTGCCGCCACCTGTCGCGCAATCTCAGCAGACGCTCCCAACACGCGCAGTTCCCGGTAGATGGTCGTACCACGGCGCCAATGCTTGAGCTGAATGGCCCGCAACCGGCGACGCAGCCATTAAACCAGTGCTTATAACAGAGGCGCGGCCTTTGCGCCA
>LGTG01000579.1 GCA_001190015.1 Candidatus Burkholderia crenata | reverse complement strand
TATTCTCCATCGTAAGCCGCCGTTCCTTCTAGAACACGGCGGCAACCGGGCCTCCCCCGCCGCTGCCCGCCGAAATCGCGACGACACCAACTGAAATACAGCTGCTTGATCAGTTGGTTAAAGATCCCGCGAAGACTTCAACCGCCGAACCCCTTACACGTTATACCGTCAAACTTGCCCAACTGGGTCGCTATCTGGCCCGAGCCAATGATCCTCCTCCGGGCAATATCGTTGTCTGGCGAAGATTGGTAAGGCTTACAGATATCCTGCTCGGTTTCGAACTCGCCGAAAAATATGGGTAATTGCAAGCTTGCGGGATGCGTCCAGTGGCCACCGACAGGCGCTGTCCACAGCGCGCACAAGCAAGCAGGCCAGTGAGCAGTACTCGTCCACCACGGCTCGATTTTACGTCGCCCGCCTTGCCGTAGGCGTTGGCCGAGAGCTGCTTCTGGTTGCGTTCGAATTCCGCCCAATCGATGTAGCCTTCGCGATGCTCCCTGAACAGGACATCCCACTCCTCAAACGGCTTGGGATGCTTGTAGCTCTTGCGCGCACGCCCATCCACTATTGCCATCTGTTTGCCATTCTTGCCGTACACGTATGCGCCGGCATAGAACGGATTCTTGAGCACCGAGATCACGTTACGGTAGCGTACGGGTATCCAGTCGAAGTGCGTCAACGTCCTACCGTCAGAGGGGCGCGGGAAGTGAACCTGTTAAGCTCGTAGCGACAACAAAACCTGTCGGGCGCTACCCAGTTCGCGGAAACGAACGAATATCAAGCGTATGACTTCCTGCAATTGCAGGTTTGGATCAATGCCCAGGCCGACTTCACGATGCCAGATATACCCGATCGGCACACTGATACGAAGTTCGCCGCGGTGTGCTTTCTGGCGCTTGGCATCGAGCATGCGGGTACGAAGCACATTGAGCTCAAACTCACTGATGCTGCCCTTCATGCCGAGCAGCAAGCGGTCGTTGGCACGGCACGGATCGTACACACCGTCGAGATCGATTACGCGCGCTTCGACAAGACCGCATAGCTCGAAAAGATGATGCCAGTCGCGCCCATTTCGAGCGAGGCGTGAGGCGTCCGCACACAGTACCGCTCCGACCTCGCATGCACACAGCAACGCGACCAGACGCTCGCAACCCGGTCGAACCACCATGCCACTTGCCGAGCGCCCCAGGTTGTCGTCGATGACTTCGATGTCACGGAATCCGCGTCGCTTGGCCTCCTGTACAAGGTCGTACTGCCGGCACTTGCTCTCAACGTTCATCTGGACCTGCGTCTGCGTCGATTGTCGGACATAAACCACTGCCTTACGCTTCAGTAGCAACGAGGGCAAACGTTCATCGTTATTCATCGTCACGCTCCTTTGTTAGCGCGACGCCGGCGGCCTACGCTAGCAGGCTCGCGAGGTGTCTGATGACGTTTGAACGCTGCACCGGGCTCATCCCCTGAAGCTCGACCGAGTCGAATATCATGTTCATCTGACGCGGTATCGGTTACAACGACTGCGGACCTGCTGAAACGACGTTTGGTAGTTTGTCCATTGCGCATCTCCCGGACGATGGTGGAATCGTCCGGTGAGTTTCCGCGTAAATGGAGATTGATAAGAAGTTGGTGCAGATTGCTCAGGGCCACTACGCTGACCCTTGGCTCGCCGAGATTCATAGCAGAGCAAGCGGCGGCATCAAGCATCAATTCGGCAATAACCTTGACCGCACCGTCACCGGCGTCGATATGGACGACCCGACCCCCGCTGCGCTGCTCAACGTCTCGAACCTTGACGCGGCGTCGAAACAGCGGATGCCACCGATAATAGACTTCAACTTCGTGCCCGATATGAGCAGAATGAACGGGCACTGGTGTTCTACCTGAGCCAGCGGTTTCCGGCGCGGCATCGCGAGCGCATATTCGGTTTGTTCCTGTTGTCCCAGCCCTTCGCGTTGATCGTGACGGGGCCGCTCGCCGATGGCTTGCTTGGCATGGAAGGCGTGGCGGGATTGCACGGCTGGCAGTGGCTGTTCATCCTGACCGGCTTGTCGGCCATTTTGCTGGCATGGCCGACACTGCGTTTTTTTCACCGATACCCCCGCCGACGCCAAATGGCTCTCCACTGAAGACCGCGCGTGGCTGAAAGCCGAACTCGACCAGGAGTACCGCACCGGCGCCCAGGTCGAGCATGCGAATCCATTGCGCGCGTTAAAGGACGTGCGTTGCTGCTCGCGCTCTACTTCCGGCCCTATCCGCTCGCTATCTACGGCCTGTCGATGTGGCTGCCCACCATCATCAAGGGCTTCGGCATGAGCAACCTGACAACCGGCTTTCTCTCTGCGATTCCGTACGTTTTCGCCGTCGCCGGGTTGCTGACCGTGCCGCGTCACTCCGATAAAACCGACGAGCGCCTGGTCCACATTGCGTGCAGCGTTCTGCTAAGTGCAGCGGGCTTGTTCGTATCGACGGCGGCGCAGTTGCCGGTCGTGCAACTCGGCGCGTTGTGCTTCACCGCGTTCGGGCTGTACGCGGCGCAACCGATCTTCTGGACGCTGCCCTGCCGCTTTCTGGCGGGGCCCGCAGCGGCCGCAGGCATTACGCTGATCAATTCGATCGGCAACCTGGGCGGTTATATCGGACCGTTCGCGGTCGGCGCAATCAAGCAACACACCGGCAATCTCGCCGATGGTCTCTACCTCCTTGCCAGCGGCGTATTCGTACTGGCCGTGCTGCTGACGATCGTAGTCAAGGTGATGATCGAGCCGCGTTCGGGTCTCGGCGGAAACCCGCTGACAGAATAAAGATCCAGGCGGCCCATTGTTTCACTCGCGCTCGTGGACGCGATTTTGCAAATCCAACCCCGAGCGCGAGCAACCGACTCCAGTCTCAGCTGCGTCCCAAAGCACGGCCCAAATGCGATAATCGCAGTCTGTCACCCAGTTTCCGGAGAATCATCCAATGAGCCGCCTCGACAACCCGTTTCACGGCCAGGAGGCCGGCCGTGCCGACTCGACGCAAGACACTACCCGTATCGATGACGTCCGCATCGGTGCCGTCCGTCCGCTGATTTCCCCTGCGCTGCTGCAAGACGACCTGCCCGTGCCGCTCGCGGTACAGGCGCTGGTTGAAAAAAGCCGCGTTGAAATAGCCAACATTCTTCACGGCCGCAACGACCGGCTGGTTGTTGTCGTCGGACCGTGCTCGATTCACGACCATGACCAGGCGTTTGAATACGCCCATCTCCTGAAGGCCACCGCTGACGAACTGCGCGACGACCTGCTGATCGTGATGCGTGTGTACTTCGAAAAACCCCGCACCACGGTGGGCTGGAAGGGTTACATCAACGACCCGCTTCTGGACGGCACATTCCGGATCAACGAAGGCCTGCGCCGTGCACGCCAGCTACTGCTGGACATCAGCGGCATCGGCTTGCCAACGGGCACCGAGTTTCTCGACTTGCTGAGCCCGCAGTACATCGCGGACCTGATTGCATGGGGTGCTATCGGCGCGCGTACGACCGAGAGTCAGAGCCATCGGCAACTGGCGTCCGGGCTTAGCTGCCCTATCGGTTTCAAGAACGGCACCGACGGCGGCGTGCAGATCGCAGCGGACGCAATCGTCGCGGCACAAGCAAGCCACGCGTTCATGGGCATGACCAAGATGGGCATGGCTGCCATCTTCGAAACCCGCGGCAATGCGGACGTGCACGTGATCCTGCGCGGCGGCAAGAAGGGGCCGAACTACGATAGCGAAGGGGTCGCCGCCGCCTGTGCCGCACTCAAAGACGTGGGACTCCGCGAGCAGGTGATGATCGATTGCTCGCATGCAAATTCGGGCAAGTCGCATCTGCGCCAAATCGAGGTGGGTCAGGACATCACGCGGCAACTGAGCGGCGGCGACTCGCGCATTATCGGCGTGATGATCGAAAGTCATCTGGAAGAAGGCCGGCAAGATCCGAAGCCCGGTGTATCACTGCGCCGCGGCGTCTCCATTACCGATGCCTGCCTCGCGTGGACACAAACCGAACCGGTCTTGCAGACATTTGCCGCTGCAGTACGTGAGCGTCGCAAGCACTGGTACTGATTCAATACGAAGCTCCGCGAGCTTCGTTGAGCGTTGCCTTGCCGCAAAACTATCGCGTGCTCACGCGTTTGATCAATCCTCCTCCGTAGCACTGCGCATGCCACATCCATTTTGCACCCTGACCAGTGCAAGACCGGGTAATTGCATGGCTTCACTTTGAATTTTATTAGGCATAGACTAAATCCGTCAGCGTCGCTCTCTCGTTGAAGTGAGTCGTCTTGCATCAAGCGTTTTTCGTAGTGACTCGCCAAATTGATCCGGGCAATACGTCCTCGCCAACTCGTGCCCACCAACGTACAACCGAAGCGACACATCATGGCTGACACGAGTTACATGGCGCGCAAATCCGTTGCGGATATAGTCAAGAGTGCTGACAGTGGCGAGCGCCCGCTAGCGAAGACGCTGGGCGTACTCAGCATTACAGCAATGGGCATTGGCGCCATCATCGGCGCCGGATCTTCGTGCTGACAGGCACCGCCGCCGCGCAGTTCGCGGGACCGGCCATCATCCTGTCGTTCATTCTGGGCGGTATCGCCTGCGCGTTTGTCGGCCTGTGTTATTCCGAATTCGCGGCCATGCTGCCCGTCTGCGGCAGCAGCTACACTTACACGTACGCCACGCTTGGCGAGGTGTTTGCGTGGATCATCGGCTGGGACCTGATCCTCGAGTACACCATGGGCGCGTCCATCGTTGCGGTGGGTTGGTCGGGTTATATCGTCAGCCTGCTCCATAATGTGGGCATCTCCATTCCACCCGGGCTGGCGGCGGCTCCCGGCACCATGGTGAAGCTTGCCGACGGGACGTCGGTGGCCGGCGCGGTCAACCTGCCGGCCGTCTTCATCATCGCGGTCCTCACGTTGATGCTGGTGATGGGGACCAAGAAGTCGGCGCGGCTCAACAACGTCATGGTCGCGATCAAGCTGTTTGTCGTGGTGGCATTTCTCGCGCTGGGTGTGTTCTTCGTGCATTCCGCGAACTGGCATTCGTTCATCCCGGCGGACACCGGCGAGTTCGGCATGAGCGGAATCCTGCGCGGCTCCGCGGTCTTGTTCTTTGCGTTCATCGGTTTCGATGCGGTATCGACCTGTGCCCAGGGAGCCAGAAAACCGCAACGCGACATGCCGGTCGGCATTCTCGGCTCACCGGTGATCTGTACGGTCCTGTACATCGCGGTGGCGGGAGTGCTCACCGGACTCGTGCCTTATGGCGAATTGAACGTGCCCGATCCTATTGCGAAGGGCGTGGACGTGATTGGCCTCACGTGGTTCTCCATCCTGATCAAGATCGGCTCGCTGACCGGCCTGACGACCGTGATCCTTGTGCTGTTGTACGGACACAGAGCCGCATCTTCTTCACTATGTCGCAAGATGGCTTGCTGCCCGAATTATTCGCGCAGGTTCATCCGCGCCTGAAGACGCCTCATCTCAGCCAGACCATGATTGGCGTGGTCGTTTCCATTGTCGCAGCCTTCACGCCAATCAGCGTGCTGGGCGAGATGGCTTAGGTTCAAGCAGTCATTGCAACACCATCATTTA
>LGTG01000578.1 GCA_001190015.1 Candidatus Burkholderia crenata | reverse complement strand
GGAGTATCTCATGGAAAACGACGGTAACCCCCCAACCCGATTGCCCCCCGCCCGCCCCGCGCCCACACCAACTGAAATACAGCTGCTTGATCAGTTGGTTAAAGATACCGCGAAAGACTTCAACCGCCGAACCCCTTACACGTTATACCGTCAAACTTGCCCAACTGGGTGGCTATCTGGCCCGAGCCAATGATCCTCCTCCGGGCAATATCGTTGTCTGGCGAGGATTGGTAAGGCTTACAGATATCCTGCTCGGTTTCGAACTCGCCGAAAAATATGGGTAATTGCAAGCGATGAACCCCGCTTACACAGGACGCTATCTGATGCACTCGATTCAGCTTCGGCGCGTGCGGCCATTGTCTCGCTGTGGCAAACTCGCGCTGCTGTGCTCGGACTGCTGCCCTTTCACGGCGCGGCGCTTTTTGTCCAGCCCCGCCCGGCTGCGCCGTTCACGCTCTGGCAATGCCTGCCCTTCACCCATGCCAGCTCCGAGGCCCTTGAGTGAGCACGGAAACCGGTCGATTGACCTACGTGATGGGGCCTTCAGGCGCCGGCAAGGACTCGCTGCTCGGCTTCGTTCGTGAACGCATTGGCGCGCAGGTAATGTTCGCGCATCGCTACATCACGCGCCCTGTTTCCGACGGCGAGAACCATGTTGCGCTGAGCCGCGAGGAGTTCGCCGCACGTCTGGCCAGCGGCGTGTTCTCCCTGCATTGGGAAAGTCACGGACTGCACTATGGCATCGGCGTCGAGATCGATGCATGGCTCGCGCGCGGATTGCCGGTCGTGGTCAACGGATCGCGCCAACATGCACTGGCTGCGGCCGAACGTTATCCGTTCACGCAGTTCGTCCACATTCACGCAAGCCCTGCGGTGCTCGCGGCCCGGCTCGAGCGGCGTGGCCGCGAAGATTCAAGGCAGATGGAAGCGCGGCTTGCGCGCCGCCCCGCCCTTTTGCTTCCCGAGCAGGCGCGGTTCATCACCATCGACAATTCGGGTTTGCTGTCCGAAGCGGGTCAGCAGCTGCTGGCCGCAATCAGCCAGCAGCGCTAATGAACTATTGGCCGGCGCACCATTGCCCGCCGGCCAATAGTTCAGATCGCGTTCACGAAGCCACGCGAACCCCAGATCGATCAGTGTCACGATCACAATGACTATCAGCAGCACGGCCGAGGTTTTCGCATAGTTAAACGAGCGGATCGCTTCGTACAACACAACACCAATCCCGCCCACGCCGACCATGCCGACCACCATCGCCGAGCGTACGTTCGACTCGAACACCGGTACAGCCATACGAGATCCACAGCGGCAAGACCTGCGGCAGCACGCCATAAAGGACCTCATCCAGGCTTCCCGCGCCCGTCGCGCGCACGCCTTCAACGGGCCGCGGATCGATCGCTTCAATGGCTTCACGAACAGCTTCGCCAGCACGCCGGTCGTATGCACCCAAAGCGCGAGCACACCGGTTGCGCGATCCACACCGGCGCGATGTTGTAGGCCGACAGCAGCCCGCACGGCGGCGCACACCAGCGAAAGCGCCGTGCCCCACACCGCCACCGCCAGCGTGACGATCACCTCGAGGTGCGCCAGTCGGAGAAGTCCAGCAGGAAGAAGTCCGTGCCGAACTGCACCATGTTGCCGGAGTCGCTGAAGAGATCTAGCGGGCGCATGGCGGCGCTCTGCCAGGACAGCCCGAGCACCGCCACCACCACGAGCCATCCGAACATGGACAACCAGCTTCGCTTCGGTTGCCGCAGTTCCAGCTTTAGCGGCACCGAACCGCCCCGCGCTCTGTCGAGGGAATGCGCGTCGGCGTTGTGGGCGAATTCAACTGGTCGTTGCAACATCTCGAAATTTGGAGGTGTTAAATGGGGCGACCGCGGAGCTGGAGCTCGCAA
>LGTG01000577.1 GCA_001190015.1 Candidatus Burkholderia crenata | reverse complement strand
GGTGCAATCGAGGCACGACCGGTGTCGGCATAGATGACGCCAAACAGCCCGTTGAGCCGTTTCAACGCTTCGTTGACCAGCAGTCGAATTGGTCTCAGCGGGTGATCCGCCGGGACGAAATCCTCCAGCTTGACCGTAGTAAACAGAGGTTCTTGCATCTCATCCAATCCGCGCATCGCATCCATCGCCAAAGATTATGAACACGATATCCATAACGCTTGTTCCTCAAACCCCGCTTACACGGGACCCAATTTCAACAGCCTGTTAGAGACTGGCGAGACGCTCGAGCGCGGTGCGCAGCGTCTCTTCCTTTTTCGCGAAGCAAAAGCCCACAACGCCCGATTCGTGGCTCTCGTGATAAAACGCCGACACCGGAATGGTCGCCACACCAATATCGCTAGTGAGCCATTGCGAGAATTCGGCTTCAGGCAGGTCGCTGATGGCCGAATAGTCGACGCACTGGAAATACGTGCCGTCGCAAGGCAGCAGCTTGAAGCGCGAATTGGCGAGGCCTTCGCGGAAAAAGTCACGTTTTTGCTGATAAAAAGCGGGTAACTCTAGGTACGGAGCGGGGTCCTTCAGGTATTCCGCAATGTCGGCCTGCATCGGCGTATTCACGGTGAAGACGTTGAACTGGTGGACCCTTGCGGAATTCCGTCGTCAGCGCGGCGGGCGCAACGACGTAACCTACCTTCCAGCCCGTCACGTGGAAGGTCTTGCCGAAGCTCGACACCACGAAACTGCACGCGGCAAGGTCCGGATAACGACACACGCTTTCGTGCGGGGCGCCGTCGAAGACCATGTGTTCGTAGACTTCGTCGGAGAGAATCAGCACGTCGGTGCCGCGCAGGATCTCGTCGAGCTTCTGCATGTCGACGGTGCGCCAGAAACGGCCCGTCGGGTTGTGCGGCGAGTTGATGATCAGCAGGCGCGTTTTCGGCGTGATCGCGACGGCTATCTTGTCGAAGGGCAACGCGTAGTCGGGTGCTTCCAGCGATACAA
This sequence comes from Candidatus Burkholderia crenata, assembly GCA_001190015.1. Taxonomy (GTDB): domain Bacteria; phylum Pseudomonadota; class Gammaproteobacteria; order Burkholderiales; family Burkholderiaceae; genus Caballeronia; species Caballeronia crenata. The sequence goes on along the minus strand of LGTG01000577.1, from coordinate 798 downwards.
ACACCGGTTTGCCGCCTGCCAGCTCGATGGCCGGCACGTAGCCGTCGTACATCGGTTCAATCACGACGACTTCGTCGCCCGGATGCACAAAGCACAAGATCGCGGTGAGGATGGCCTGGGTCGCGCCGGCCGTGACCGCGATCTCGCGCTCGGCGTCATATTGGCGGCCATACAAGCGTCCGATCTTCTCGCTGATCGCGTAGCGCCGCGCTGGCCATGGGGGCGGATACTGGTTGTGGCCGTCGCGCATGGCGTTCGATACGGCGTCCACAATGCGCGGGTCGCGTGCGAAATCCGGAAAGCCCTGACCTAGATTGACTGCGCCTTTTTGCGTCGCGAGCACGCTCATGACCGTAAAAATGGTCGTGCCGACGTTCGGCAGACGCGAGGTGATGGCAGGAACGGCGGGAGAGTACGGAAGGTCGTGCGAGGCGTTCATGGTGTGGGCGATCGGCTGCGCTAAAGGGAAATGTATCCTTTTAAACGTCGATGGCATTTGTTTCTTCACAAGCTTCAATGGGGCTTCGAAACTGGCCACGAACGGCGTGGGCTGGGCGATTCGAAACCCGAAGTCGCGTGCTGCTTAGGTTCAAGCAGTCGTTGCAACACCATCATTTAGGTTGCGAATATTAACTCTTCAAACGCCTCGGCTGGTGTCTTCCAATCGAGGGCTTTGCGTGGTCTGCAATTAAGCGCGTTCGCAACTGCGTCGAGTTCTCGCTCGGAGTATCGACTAATGTCGGTGCCTTTAGGGAAATACTGTCGGAGCAGCCCGTTAGTGTTTTCGTCAGTCCTGCG
>LGTG01000576.1 GCA_001190015.1 Candidatus Burkholderia crenata | reverse complement strand
CGGTCTGTGCCCCGCGTGCGTGACATGCGCGTGCTGTGGGCCGTGGCGCAGGCAGGCAATGAGTTGGCGGCGCAGTTCACCGCGCGGCTGAGCATAGATAGCCGTGTAGATGGTTTCGTGCGAGACGTGCTGGGTCGAGTCGGTTGGATACATGCGCTTCAGTGTACCCGATATCTGCTGGGGCGACCATTTCCACTCAAGCAGGGTGAGAACGATGCGCCAGCAGACGCTTTGCGGGCAAAGCTTGGGGGATGGCTTGACGCACTGCGGCGTGCGCTGCAAAGCGCTGCAGCGGGCACCGATGCAAGTCAATAGGAGAGCTGTTTCGCATTAACTCGCGGCTGATAGTTCCCGGTGAGCGCCCAAGTATGCGAGCCATGGCTCGCATACTTGATTAAACCCTGCAGATGCAAGCTTGCAATCGTCAGGCGTTCTTCAAGCTGCAGTTGCTGGTAAGAAAATTTTTCAGACATTGCGACACCTTATACGAGACAGGTGTTGCAGTTCACATTTGAGGCCGCCCTGCGCAGCCAGTTGCAGTTCGCACGGATACAGATTCTCCGGCAGGGCCAATAGACTGGGCTGTTCG
>LGTG01000575.1 GCA_001190015.1 Candidatus Burkholderia crenata | reverse complement strand
GCAGCAACGGCCCCTGGTCAACTTCGCTTCTATTCAACCCAACGCCGCCGTTTAGTGTCGGATTTGCACCGCCGCTAACACCGCGCAACGTCGCCACACGTTGTAACAAAATGCGTGTAGGGCGCTAAAAATGCCATCAAAACAACAGGCAACGCGGGCCGAGGGTCATCGCTTCAGGTAGCCGTTCGCGCGAAACCAGTCCAGCGCGTAACTCAGGCCCTCGCCATACGGCCGCGCCTTATACCCCAGTTCCCGCTCCGCTTTCGCCGACGTGAAGTACATCTTGTTCTTCGACATCCTCAAGCCATCGACGGTAACAAACGGCTCCTTGCCGCTGAACTTGGCGTAAAGCTCTGCGCCGATCGCGAGCGGATACAGCGGGCCGCGCGGCAGCTTGATGGTCGGCGGCTTGCGTCCGGCGAGTCCGGCGATGTCCGCCAGCATCTGCTGCAGCGACAGGTTTTCGCCGCCGAGAATATAGCGTTCGCCGATCACTCCCCGCTCCAGCGCCAGGAAGTGGCCGTTCGCCACGTCGTCCACATGCACGAGGTTCAGGCCGGTATCGACGAAAGCGGGGATCTTGCCCGTCGCCGCTTCCACGATGATCCGTCCGGTCGGTGTCGGCTTGACGTCGCGCGGACCGATCGGCGTGGACGGATTTACGATCACAGCCGGCAGGCCGTCGTTCGCGACCATGCGCTCGACCGCGCGCTCCGCCAGCACCTTGCTGCGTTTGTAAGCGCCAATGGTCTGGTTGGCCTGGGCAGGCTTCGTTTCATCAACAATCTCACCCGCCGGACTCACCTTCAGCATCGCCACGCTGCTCGTGTAGACGATCCGCTCGACCCCTTCGGCCAGTGCCGCGCGCATGGTGGTTTCTGTGCCGTCCAGGTTCGCGCGCTCGATCTCGCCCAGGTCCCGCGCCCAGATGCGTTAGTCGGCCGCGACGTGCAGCAGGTAGCGCACGCCTTTCATGGCGGCGCGCATGGAGGCCTCGTCGCGCATGTCGCCAATCACGACTGCGGCGTCGAGACCTTCGAGGTTCTGCCGAGAACTAGTCTTGCGTATGACTACGCGAACGTCAAAACCGCGCTCCCGCGCGATGCGCGCCACCGCCGATCCGACGAATCCGGATGCACCGGTGACGAGCACGCGCCCACGGGCATACCCACTTAACGGGTCAGTCATTTTTGCCTCTTTTTTGTCTTGCAAAGGTAACAGTTGCGCGTCTTCCGAAGCGTGTCGATAAGCCGCCAGCCCATATGTGACAAGGGTTGGCAGCTCGTACTATGGTCCGGTGCAGCTTAAGTCCGCCCGACCCAAAATTTAAAGAAAAGTCTTCAGCCAATGTTCATAGACAGTCGAAATCGATCCGCGTGGCTGACCTTCGCGATCGCGATGTTGCTCCTGATCGTGTTTGCGGTCGATTAGCTCACGCCGCTGCGCGTAGCCATCTGGGTGTTCTACGTACTGCCGGTCGCGATCTGCATGTGGGTCGACCGGCCCAACATGACGTTCATCGCTGCCGGCGCAGCCTCCGTGCTGACGTTCGCGGGTTATCTCCTCTCGAACGCCGACGCGCTTGCCGGCCCGATCGTGCTGCAACTCAACCGCGTGATCGAAGTGATCGTGATGTTCGTGCTGGCAGGCGTGGGGCATCTCTATATCAAAACGCGGCTGAACCTGCAACGCAGCGCATGGCTCAAGCAGGGAGAAGTCCAGATCGGCTTGCAGATGCGTGGCGATCGGCAACGGCATCCTCCGCTCGCTCGTGCCGTATGTGGGCGCGCATGTCGCCGTGCTGTACAGCCGTGAAAGCGACACGCTCGAGCGTGTCGCTGCGTGGGCGCTACCTGCTTGAAAGCCCAGTGCCACAACGGATCGCGTGGGGCGACGGGCTGCTCGGGCAGGTGCTCGACGAGAAGCGCGTGATCGAGATCAAGGGTGCGGGCCCAGGTTTCCTGACGGTGGGCTCGGCGCTGGCATCGGCGCCTGCGAGCCATTGCGTGGTCGCGCCCATGATGGCGGATGGCGAAGTGACCGGCGTGCTGGAAGTGGGTTTTATCGGCGATGAGAGCGCGGTGGACGCCGCCCGCGACTTGCTTGAAGACGCCGCTGAGACCATAGGCATGGCGCTGCGTTCGGCGCAGTATCGCTCGCGGATGGTCGAGTTGCTGGAGGAAACGCAGCGCCAGAGCGAAGAATTGCAGGTTCAGCAGAAAAAGCTGCGGGTATCGAATGAAGAGCTCGAGGAGCGCGGCCGGGTGTTGATGGAAACGTAGGCGCAGCTTGAAACGCAGCAGGCCGAGCTCGAGCAGACCAACGTGTATCTCGAGGAATACACGCAGCACCTCGAGCGGCAGAAAGTAGAACTAGTGCGCGCGCAGAAGGCGCTGGAAGCGAACGCGCTCGCGCTCGAGCGGGCAAGCCAGTACAAATCTGAATTCCTCGCGAACATGTCGCACGAGTTGCGCACGCCGCTTAACAGCTCACTGATTCTCGCGAAGTTTTTGCAGGACAACAAGCACGGCAATCTCTCGGACGAACGGGTGCGTTACGCCGCGACCATTCATTCGTCGAACAGCGACCTGCTGTCGCTGATCAACGACATCCTGGATCTGTCGAAGGTCGAAGCAGGGCAGATGGATGTGCAGTTCGCGCCGGTTTCCATCGACGGGATGTTGCAGTCGTTGCGGCAACCCTTCGCACCGATCGCCGACTCAAAGCGCCTGAAGCTCGTGACCGAGCGCGCCGGGCAAGGGCAGTGTGTTCTCGGTCACGCTGCCGCTGGCTATTCAAGAGGTGTGAACGGCGGTCAGAAAGCGACGCCAGATGGCGGCGTCGATCAGAAATGCGAAACGATCTTGTTCTGCAGAACGGTCTTTTGACGACCAGCAGAGGTGCCGATAAGCAGGTCTCGGGTGCGTCGGAAGGAGCCCGAAGGGCGAGTGCAGACGCGCCCGGTGCAGCTCGTTTCTTAAGGGGGTGACGCAGGAGTCGGGATGCGGTAGAAGAAGGTTTTACCTACTGCTGAACAAACAGGC
>LGTG01000574.1 GCA_001190015.1 Candidatus Burkholderia crenata | reverse complement strand
CCCACCCCCCCCCCCCCCTGCCGGCAAACCGTCGCCGCTGGTGGCGCAATAGCGGCAAGCTACTCAACAGCGTGTTGCCCATCGCCTACTTTGACCAGTTGGGTTTGCCTCGACTCATAACCTCAACTTCTCGAACCGCCCGGTGCGGACCCGCATGCCGGGTGGTGTGGCAGGGGTACGGCCTTATGGTCGTCCCCTATGCCGATCCGCAGCGAGCAGGGATTCAATCGCGCTCAAACAGCGCAATCGATTCGACGTGCGATGTATGCGGAAACATGTTCACCACGCCCGCTCCCTTCATCTGGTAACCGGCCTCGCGCCCGAGCACGCCAGCGTCACGAGCGAGTGATGCCGGATTGCAGGAGACGTACACAATCCGCTTGGGCAACACGCCCTCGCCGCTCCGCGCAATCTCCCCCAGCGCCTTCGACACCGCCAATGCCCCTTCACGAGGCGGGTCAATGAGAATTTTGTCGAAGGGGCCCAGTGCACGAAAATCGTCTGCGGTGATCTCGAAGAGGTTTCTGCACGCGAACGACGTATGCTCATGGACGCCATTTACCCTGGCATTTTCCAGCGCGCGTTCGGTCAGACCCGCACTACCCTCGATACCCACGACCGCGCGCGCCATCCGCGCGAGCGGCAGCGTGAAATTGCCGATACCGCAAAACAAATCCAGCACCCGATCCGTGCGCTGCGCGCCCAGCAGCCGCGAAGCACGGCTGACGAGCACCCGGTTGATCTGATGATTGACCTGGGTGAAATCGGTTGGTTTGAATGGCATGCGGATACCGAATTCAGGCAGCGTGTAAGCCAGTTTCTGCCCGAGGGGATAAAACGGATAAGTCGTCTCCGGCCCTTTCGGCTGCAGCCAGAATTGCACGCCATGGGTATCGGCAAAAGTACGCAGCAACGCTCCATCCGCTTGCGTCAACGGCTCGAGAATACGCAGCACAAGCGCGATTATCTCGGCCCCAACGGCCACTTCGATCTGCGGCAGGCGGTCGCGAATGGACAGATCGCGTACGAGCAGCCGCAGCGGCATCAACAGTGCAGACACTTTCGGGTGCAGGACTTCGCACGTTTCCATATCAGCAACAAAACTGCTCTTTTTCTCGTGGAATCCCACCAGCGCGCCGCCCTTGCCCGCGGTCAGCCGCACAGTCAGCCGTGCCCGATACCGGTAGCCCCACGACGGCCCATGAATAGGCTGGTAGATCGTTTCCGCGTGAAGCTTGCCGATATGCTGAAGGTTGTCCTCAAGCACGCGTTGCTTGACGGCAATCTGCGCCCGCACGTCGATGTGCTGCATGGAACAGCCGCCGCACTTGCCGAAATAAGGGCATTTAGGCCGCGTGCGCATCACGCTTTCACGCAGGATTTTCACGAGAAGCGCCTGCTCAAATGCGGCCTTCTTGCGAAAGCTCGCATACAACACACGTTCGCCCGGCAACGCGCCTTCCACGAAAATGACCTTGCCGTCCGAGCCGTCCTCGGTCGTCGCGCGGCCAACGCCTTGGGCATCCATGTCGATCGATTTGATTTCGATCTCGAGCGGCGCGGCCGAAGGGTCCAGAGGAACGATTCGAGCCGGCGGACTCCGTCGACTATGCGGTTTTTTTCGAGCGTGAGACACCTGCGGACTTCCTGGCTAATGTGAAAAATTGCACAATCGGGAAGCGGAAAACAAAACGAAAAGCGGGGCGAAGGCCCCGAAAACGAGCAGCAAAGGCGAGATTGTAGACGATGCCGAGAGAACTCCGGCCCGATGTTCAGCTGTCGAACGTCGCCAGATATTCGGCCCAATGTGACGCTGTTTCAAGCGCGAGTGCATTCTTTACGAAGCTGATCTCGTCGGCATACTCTTCAGCGGAAAAACCGCCTCGCATCAATTGAAAACGGCAATACATCAGGTACGTGTTAACCACGTCCGTCTCGCAATAGTTGCGGATTTCTTCTATGCGCCCTTCTGAGTAGGCCTGCCAGACCATTCCGCCATCTATGCCGAGCTTGCTTGGAAAACCGCAGAGCTTGGCGAACGCATCGAGCGGCGCGTTCGCGCGCGCCTGGTACATCGCGAGCACGTCCATCAGGTCAGTGTGGCGCGCGTGATAACGGCTGATGTAGTGTTGTAGCGAAACTCGCGATCGTCGTTGCCCAGGTCCCAATAGCGGGACGCCGTCAAGCCGTGCACCAGCGCCCGGTAGTGCAGCACGGGCAAATCAAAACCGCCGCCGTTCCATGAAACGAGTTGCGGAGTATATTTTTCGATCACGCGAAAAAACGACTGGATCAGTACCGCTTCGGAATCCGTCGTCGTGCCGAGCGAGCGCACGCGAAAACCGGTGTTATCGAGGAACACGCACGAAATGGCGGCAATGTGCTGCAGATGATGCGGCAGGAAGTCGTTGTCCACCTTTTTGCGGCGGGCGGCGAACGCATGCTCCGCGACCTCGATGTCGGTCAGTGTGGCGGGAAGATTGTCGAGACGGCGAATACTGTCGACATTGGGAATCGTCTCGATGTCGAATACGAGAATGGGTGTCATTCTTTTTTTAAGGACAGCGTTGCAAGGACGGCGCCTCGCCTAGCAGGCTGTTGAAAAGTGCCCCGTCATGACGAC
>LGTG01000573.1 GCA_001190015.1 Candidatus Burkholderia crenata | reverse complement strand
ATTAAAACGCCGAGGGTTTGAAGGTTCATATACGCAAAATATTCGCAACCTAAATGATGGTGTTGCAATGACTGCTTGAACCTAAGCACGCTGCCGGAAAGTCCGCCTGATGCGCCGCACGTGAAATGGTGATGCGGCCCGCCTCAAGCGGTTAGCGTAGCGTTTCCAGCACTTTCCGGTCGAATTTGGGCAATTCGTCGAGGAACAGCACGCCGAGATGGGCCAGCGTGATTTCCGCCGGGCTGCGGCGGATCGCGTCCGCCTACCAGCGCCACGGAGCTCGACGAATGATGTGGCGCGCGAAACGGTCGCTGGCGCCACTGCGCGGGCGAGAATCCCAACATGCTGGCGGAAAGAATGGCGGCTGACGACAACGTTTCGTCATCGGTCATGGGCGGAAGAAGACTCGGCAGCCGGGTGGCGAACATGGACTTGCCCGCGCCCGGCGGTCCGACCATCAGCAGGTGATGTCCACCCGCCGCCGCGACTTCCAGTGCCCGGCGCGCGCCGGGATGGCCGATTACATCGACTAGATCGGGCAACGGTGCGCGCCTGCGCAGCGGGGAGCCGGGCGCAGCGCCGCGAATGGGCGTCAGGCGGCCGTCGACTGAGCCGCTCAGGTGTGCACACAAAGCGGGCAGATCGGCGGCCCCGAATACATCGATACCCGGCACCAGCGCCGCTTTCGCCGCGCTACCCAAGGGCAGGTAGATTTCGGACATGCGAGGATCGGAATCGCGCATGGCTGCGCTGTCCAGCGATGACCCAGCCCGCGCGTACTGCCGCGCCGCAGGCCATGGCGAATGCGCCGCGCATTGGGCGCAGCGCACCGGTCAACGACAATTCCTCGGCGAATTCGCGATGCAGCAGTGCCTCGGCGGGAATCTGGCCGTTTGCGGCAAGAATGCCCAATGCGATCGGCAAATCGAAGCGGCCGGATTCCTTCGGCAGGTCGGCGGAAGCGAGATTGACGGTAATGCGGCGAACGGGGAAATCGAAACCGCAATTTTGGAGTGCGGCGCGCACCCCGCTCGCGGCTTTCACGAACTTCGAGATCGGGCAGGCCGACGATTGAAAACGAAGGTAATCCATTGGCGAGATGAACCTCGACGGTCACCTCGGGCGTGCGCCCAGGGGCGGGCGCGCGGCTGCACACCACGGCAAGCGACATTATTTTTTCCCCGCTGCCAATGCCTCGCTGATTCGAGGCATCGGCTTAATGATCCAACATCACGGCTCGCTTAGCCGATGACACGCTTTAGAGCATCCGGACTTCAGTCCTGATTGCTGGACGACGGTCCGCCGCCCAGCTTCGCTTCCAGTTGCGCAACGCGTTGCTCCAGTTCCTCAAGCCGGGCGCGCGTACGCATGAGCACTTGCGTCTGGGTATCGAATTCTTCGCGCGTCACCAGGTCCAGCTTCGAAAAACCCTGGGACAGCAGGGCTTTCATATTCCGTTCAATGTCCTTCGCCGGCAAATTTTTGAGCAGCTCGCTCATCTTGGCCTGGAAGTCATTGAATACGTCGTTCGGTTGTTTCATACGTTTTCCTCTTTTGCACCATAAAAGTGCATTCATTGTTAGTTCAGTACTTCGGCAAACCGGATGATTCATTTTGGTGCGTACTTCTGGTATGAGGCCGGAACCGCGAGACGCTTGGCGCAGCACGATGCTGCTCTTTGGAACACCCCTGCTCGCTTGACCTTGCAAGCACTCTAGCAACGATCCACGGTGCGCGCCAGCGAACGCAAGCGTTGCTGGCCATCCGGTCTACGCCCACGCATTAGAAGCCGTCCGAGCGAGTTCGGCAGGCCACCGACATGCGCATGGCATACGAGTTGCCTATGTGCCCCGGGCCTTGTCCGTGCCGCTTTTCCGGGCCGTAGGCAATGCGGCGTGGCGCATCAGACGCCGCTCGCGACGGGCATGAGGCAACGAGGGATCAGGCATGGGACCAGATTAAGGCGCTAAAGCGTCAACTCTGTTCGACACCACAGCGAGGGATACATGAAGCTCATTACCGCAATCATCAAGCCGTTCAAGCTCGACGAAGCACGCGAAGCGCTATCGGCTATTGGCGTCTCGGGTATTACCGTGACCGAGGTAAAAGGCTTCGGCCGCCAGAATGGCCACACGGAACTGTATCGCGGCGCCGAATACGTGGTCGATTTCCTGCCGAAAGTGAAGATCGAAGCGGCGGTGTCCGACGACATCGTCGACCAGGCGATCGAGGCGGTCGAGCGTGCGGCCCGCACAGGCAAGATTGGTGACGGCAAGATTTTCGTCACCCAGATTGAACAAGTCATTCGCATTCGCACCGGTGAGACCGGCGCAGACGCTCTCTAAGAAAAAACACGGCGATAAGAGGAAACCGAAGAATGCGTAAATTATTGATGTCCTTGTCGATGGCGGGGTCATTGCTAGGAGTCAGTGTCGGCACCGTGATGGCGCAGGACGCATCCGCGTTAGCGGCTGCGTCCGCCGCGGCTTCAGACACCACCGCCGCGGCGCCTGGAAGCGCACCAGATACAGCCAGCGCGGCAGCGCCAGCATCGGCGGCCGCTCCGGCTTCCGGCGCGTCCGACGCCGCACCTGCCGCACCGACGGAACCATTCTCGGTTGATTCATCGAAGATCAATTCCGGCGACACCGCCTGGATGCTGACTTCCACCGCCCTCGTGCTGTTCATGACGATCCCGGGCCTTGCGCTTTTCTACGCGGGCATGGTCCGCAAGAAGAACGTGCTCGCGACCGTGATGCAGAGCTTCGCGATCTGCTGCCTGGTCACGATCCTCTGGACCGTGGTGGGCTACAGCCTCGCGTTCACGCCGGGTAACCCGTTCATCGGCGGCTTTTCGCGGGTGTTCCTGCACGGCATGAACTACATCCACGGCGACAAGGCGACCACCCTGACCGTCAGCCATCTGGCTACGACGATTCCAGAATCGGTCTATTTCGTCTATCAGATGACGTTTGCGATCATCACCACGGCGCTGATCGCCGGCGCGTTCGCCGACCGGATGAAGTTCTCCGCAATGCTCGTGTTTATGGGCCTGTGGACGATCATCGTCTACTCGCCGATCACGCACATGGTCTGGGAACCGACTGGCTGGTTGTCAGCGGCTGGCATCCTCGACTTCGCAGGCGGCACGGTGGTTCACATCAACGCCGGTATCGCGGGCCTGGCGTGCTGTCTGGTGCTCGGCAAGCGGGTCGGTTATGGCCGCGAAGTCATGGCGCCGCACAACCTCGTGTTCTCGCTGATCGGTGCTTCGATGCTGTGGGTCGGCTGGTTCGGCTTCAACGCGGGTTCGGCAGTGGCGGCTGACGGCCGTGCCGGTTTCGCGATGTTGACGACGCAAGTGGCTACCGCATTCGCCGCATTCGGCTGGATGTTCGCCGAATGGCTGGCCAAGGGTAAGCCTTCGGTGCTCGGTATCATCTCGGGTGCGGTGGCGGGTCTGGTGGCCATTACGCCGGCTTCGGGTTACGTCGGCGTGACCGGCGCGATCGTGATCGGTATTGCGGCTGGCGTGGTCTGCTTCTGGTCGGCAACGTGGCTCAAGACGAAGCTCGGCTACGACGATTCGCTCGACGCGTTCGGCGTCCACGGCGTGGGCGGTATTCTCGGCGCGCTCCTGACCGGCATCTTTGCGGTCAAGGACATTGGCGGTGCGGACGGCAGCGTCCTGCTGCAAGCCAAGGGCGTGCTCACCACGCTGGTCTACAGCGGCGTGGTCAGCTTTGTCCTGTTGAAAATTATCGACATGGTCATGGGGCTGCGTGTCACAGAAGAAGAGGAACGTGAAGGCCTCGACGTGACACAGCATGGCGAACACGTCGAATAACAAGTTTTTTCGATGGGGTGATGCCCGGCGCGAGAGGTCGCGGCGTCATCCCCATGATCGAGCGCAGGCTAGTTCAGCACAGCTTCGAGACAAGCGCAGCGTTTTTCCCGCCCCAAACCGGCGGGCATTTTTTTGTGTGCGCCCAGCATGGGCGCAATCTTGGAGGTATAAGTCCTCCCGTGAGTTGACCACAGCGAACGAAGTGAA
>LGTG01000572.1 GCA_001190015.1 Candidatus Burkholderia crenata | reverse complement strand
AGGTAGATCTAGGAGCTCCCCCTGTATAAGACGATGGCCCACGAGGTGGTAAGCCACGAGAAACAGGAACAGAAGGGATATTCCTAGGGCACCTACGACTCATGTGACCAGTCTGACCGCACTGATAACAAGTAACCTGAGGACATGTAGCAGGACTATGTCCCTCTGAACCGCACATACTACAAACCATCGGAAGCGAACACTGAAAGCTCAGATGACCCTCCTGACCACAGCGAAAACAAGCAGAAGTCGAACCAGTAGAAACACCAGAAGAACTACCACGTCCGACTCCCTGCCGACTCTGACCCTGGAAAGAACCAGATGAAACTGAAGAATCACGATCTCTCTTCTTCTTCCTCGAACCTCCTCGAAACCCGGAATCATCTCTCGAACCACCACTAGAAGGCTGCACGAAAGGTACTATGGATAAAGAACTCTGTCCCGTGGATCGGGACCTGCGAGCCTCCCGGATCTGCTGCTGAGATAATAGACTACTCTCGACCTTGAGCGCTCCCTCATAACATCCCTTATAAGTCGTATAACAAACTGCAGATACCAAATTCCGGATGGCGGGGCGTAATCCCTCCTCGAAACGACGACAACGATGCCGCTCTGTCGAAACCAACTCGGGTGCATACTGCGATAACTCTGTGAACTGGCGATGATACTCCTGCACCGAAGATGTACCCTGAATCAAACTACTGAACTCTGCCCGTCTGCGATCCTGTAGGGTCAAAG
>LGTG01000571.1 GCA_001190015.1 Candidatus Burkholderia crenata | reverse complement strand
AGCCCCGCGGTCGCCCCATTTAACACCTCCAAATTTCGAAATGTTGCAACGACCGGTTGAATTCGCCCTCTCACTGACTTGATTGATGAACTCACTATGAAAATTGCGTTTATTGGTGGCGGCAACATGGCGTCCACGCTTATTAGCGGTTTGATCAAGCGTGGCGTGGCGACGGATCTTTATATCGTCGATCTCGGGGAAGAAGCACGCGCTTGCGTTGCGAAGGAGTTTGGCGTTGTGACGGGTGCGTCGATCGACTCGAAACTTGTGGACTACGATGCAATCCCGCTCGCCGTGAAACCGTAGGTTTTAAAGAACGTAGCCGGCTCGCTTCGGCCGGTGTTATCGAAGCAACTAGTGATTTGCCGCCGGCATTCGCGCGGCCGACCTGTCGCGCTGGCTCGGCGGTTATACGCAGATCGTACGCACCATGCCGAATACGCCGGCGTTGATCAGCATGGGCGTTACGGGTCTGGCTGCGCTGCCCGGTGTCGACGACTCGGTGAAGGCGCTGGCAGTGAAGGTACTGGAAGCGGTAGGTCAAACCGTCTGGTTCGACGACGAAGCAAAGATTGACGCCGTCACCGCTATATCCGGCAGCGGCCCTGCGTACGTGTTCTATTTCATCGAAGCGATGCAGGAAGCGGCGCACCAGCTCGGCATGGACGAGGAGCAGGGCCGCGCGCTCGCGGTGGCGACATTCATCGGCGCTGCGCAATTGGCGGCGCAATCGGGTGAGCCGGCAAACGTGCTGCGTGAACGCGTGACGTCGAAAGGCGGCAAGACGGCAGTGGCCTTGGCTTCCTTCGATGCCCAAGGAGGCGTGAAGGACGCAATTGTTCGCGGCGCGTTGGCGGCGGATGCGAGAGCGAAGGAAATGGGTGAGGAGCTGGGCAAAGCCTGACGTCCACGCCCCCTCGGCAAATGCGTGCTGCAAAGCATTGCGCTGAACTCTAAAAGAAACGCCCCGTTGCGGTAGGGACGAACGCGCTACCGCATAAACGCGTAATGCGCCGCGATGCCCGCGAACAGCACGCCGCCCAACCAGTTGTTATGTTTGAACGCGGCGAAGCACAGCATGCGCTCGCGGTTCTTGATCAGCGTGTAGTGGTAAACGGCGCATGCCACCGCCGCCGCCCAGCCAATCCAGTACAGCGCCCCGAACGCCAGCATCAGGCCGATCCACACATAGATCCCTAGCGTCACGGCATAACACAGCATGATGGCCACTACATCGAACCGGCCAAATGTCAGCGCCGACGTGCGGATGCCGATCTTGATGTCGTCGTCACGATCGACCATCGCGTATTCGGTGTCGTAGGCGACCGACCAGAACACGTTCGCGGCGAGCATGATCCATGCGAGCGGCGGCATTCGGTCTTGCACGGCGGCGAAGGCCATCGGAATGCCGAAGCCAAACGCGATACCCAGATACGCCTGGGGAATCGCGAAAAAGCGCTTGGTGAATGGATAACTGCCCGCGACAAATAGCGTGAACACCGATAGTTCTTTCGTCAGCGTGTTGAGCGGCAGGATCAGCAGGAATGCAATCAGCGATAACGCCGCCGCCAATGCCACCGCTTCCCATGCGGCAATCTTGCCGGACGTGATCGGGCGATTTTCGGTGCGCTTCACGTGTTTATCGAAGTCGCGGTCGGCGTAGTCGTTGATTGCACAACCGGCCGAGCGCATGAGCAGCGTGCCGAGCACGAAGATCAGCAAGAGCATCGGCGACGGACGACCGCTCGATGCGATCCACAATGCGTTGAGCATCGGCCACAGCAGTAGCAAGCTGCCGATGGGCTTGTCCATGCGGACGAGACGGAGATAGAGCGGAAGGCGAGCGAGCATGGCGACGGTCGGCGGCAATTGGCGGTAACGGTATTTTAAGGCAGCGGCGATTTTCGGTTCTTTTCCGGATTGCCGGCGGGGACGGTCGAACGCGATGCTAAGCCCGGGGTCGCCAATTGAAAAACGCCCAAAAAAACCAAAAGCCCCACGCTCTACCGAACGTGGGGCTCCCTCTATTCAATTCGCCGCGCTCAATGCACGGGCGATCACATCAAATCTTTACTGACCCAGCATCGCGCGCAACATCCACGCCGTTTTCTCATGAATTTGCATGCGCTGCGTCAGCAGGTCGGCCGTCGGTTTGTCGTTGGCGCTATCGGTCAGCGGGAAAATCGCGCGCGCCGTACATATAACCGCTTCTTGACCTTCCACCAACTGACGGATCATCTCTTCTGCTGCCGGGATGCCATCGGCTTCAGGAATGGAAGACAGCTTCCCGAATTCGCGATAGCTGCCTGGCGCGTACACACCCAGCGCACGAATACGTTCGGCGATCGAATTCACGGCCAGCGCCAGTTCCGTATATTGTCCCTCGAACATCAAGTGGAGCGCGTTGAACATCGGCCCCGTGACGTTCCAGTGGAAGTTATGGGTCTTCAGATACAGGGCGAATTCAACCGGTCGTTGCAACATCTCGAAATTTGGAGATGTTAAATGGGGCGACCGCGAGGCTGGGGCTCACAACAAACCGGGAGGCCGATGATGCCATCGCCGGGCAGGCC
>LGTG01000049.1 GCA_001190015.1 Candidatus Burkholderia crenata | reverse complement strand
TTAATGTTAAATGGGGCGACCGCGGAGCTGGAGCTCGCAACAAACCGGGAGGCCAATGATGCCATCGCCGGGCAGGCCAGGTGTCAATCAGTTTGAGACGAAGCAAGCGTTCTGGAAATTTATTGCCGAGGGAATGGAAAGTGACGCTGCGGCGCTGGCCTGCGGCGTGTCACAATCGTTGGGTCCGCGATGGTTTCGCGAAGCCGGCGGCATGCCGCCGATTGAGTTGGTGCCTCGCTCGGGCCGATACCTATCATTCTCAGAACGTGAGGAGATTGCGCTGCTGTGGGCTCAAGATTACGGGATTCGAGAGATCGCACGAAGGCTAGGTCGGTCGCCGTCGACTATCTCGCGCGAATTGCGCCGGAACGCGGCTACACGTGGTGGTACGCTAATCTATCGGGCAACAGTCGCGCAGTGGAAGGCAGCGCGAGCGGCCAAACGGCCGAAGGCCGTCAAGCTCGCAGAAAGCGAACGGCTACGAATATATGTGCAGAGCCGATTGGCCGGAGCGGTCGCTGATTTGCACGGCAGGCCGATTGCGGGTTGACTTTCCTGATGATGAGTCTATGCGGATCTCACACGAAGCCATCTATCAGGCGCTTTACATACAAGGCCGCGGCGCGTTGCGACGTGAATTGTCCGCATGTCTGCGCACGGGCCGGGCACTGCGCGTACCGCGCGCTAGAACGAGACAACGGGGCAAAAGTTTTATCACCCCCGAGGTCATGATCAGTGAGCGCCCGACCGAAGCTGCAGATCGCGCCGTGCCGGGTCACTGGGAAGGCGACCTGATCATCGGCCTGAACAGCTCTGCGATTATTGGTACCTTGGTCGAACGAACAACCCGCTTCACCATGCTTCTACATCTTCCACCCACCAGGCCACGGCTCCG
>LGTG01000570.1 GCA_001190015.1 Candidatus Burkholderia crenata | reverse complement strand
CTAAATGATGGTGTTGCAACGACTGTTTGAACCTAAGCAGGACCCGCGAACGCGATGGCGATGCGGTTGCCGTCGTGAACTTCGGGCAGCGCGATCACGCGGCCATCAAAGGCTTCGTTCAGGCACTTCATGTTGCGCACGAAGCTTGGATGATCGCCGAACAGGTTGACCGTCACCACGCCCGCAGGCGCCGTCAGGCAGGCACGGCACACACGATAGAACGCCACGCTGTCGAGCACGGGGCCACGCGCGGTGGCATCGTAGACATCGATCTGCAATGCGCCGATGGTGCCGTGATTCGAACGGTCGTTGACGAAGTCATACGCGTCCTGCTCGTGGACAGTGAGACGCGCGTCGTCGTTCGGCAGTTCGAACATCGTACGCGCTGCTATCACGACGGAGGGGTTCAGCTCGACCGCTTCCACCTTCGCTCGTTTCAAGAACGCATGCGCGAACTTGGTGAGCGCGGCCGAACCGAGACCGAGTTGCACGATGCGCTTCGGCGTTTCGATGAACAACAGCCACGCCATTATCTGCTGGGCGTATTCAAGCTCGATGTGATTCGGCTTCTTCAGGCGCATTGCTCCCTGCATCCATTCGGTGCTGAAATGCAGGAAACGCACACCGTCCTCTTCCGAGAACGTCACCGACGCAAAAAAGCACGGTTTGCGGGGGACATCGATGCGCGGCGCGTCGTCGAGATCGTCGTCGCGTTCGCGCTTGAAGCGCTTGTCTTACTTCTTCAGTTGCTTGTCGTGTTTCTTGTCTTGGCGCTTGCCGCCGAACGCGCGCGCTTCAGCCGACGCACGTTTGATTAATTGGGTCATTTGAGGATGTCGCGCCAGATGCGCAATTTTTGATCGAACGAGAGGATAGCATTCGCCGGACTCGACGACGGCAAGACCAGGGTTTCGTAGCCGGCTGCGCGAATCACGGGCTCGAAACGCCCGGAGGTCTTGCCGTTGAAGCAGAGCTTTTTCAGCCGCGGCGCATGAAGGCGAAATGAAGCGAAATCGTTGGGGTTGGCGTTTCGGATCGCGGTGTCCAGGCTGCCTTCACGTTCGCACGCGGCAAGCATATCCCACAAGCCGATGCCGTGTTTCAGGAGCTTGAGCACGCGTTCGTCGTAGGGAAGCTCGTTCAACGGCTCGCCAATCACTGTGCCGACCAGCCGCCAGAACTGGTTACGCGGATGCGCGTAGTACTGCGTCGCCACCAGCGACGCCACGCCGGGAAAGCTGCCGAGGATCAGCGTATGGGTGTTCTCATCGGCGACGGGTGGGAAGCCTTTTAGCATGCATCCCCGCGCACGAGAAACGACCATAGGGCTGGCAAGAAACACTCGGTGACCATGAGCGGTGCGCCCAGTCTCACGAACACCGAACGGCGCGCGACAAAGGCATGCGGCTTTTCATGCGGTATTTGCCTGGCTGCAAGCCTGTAGAGCGGATCGCGTGCGTCGGTTCTTCGGCTGGTAAGCGGCGAGCGCCACACGCTGCTATCGCTATATAACAACTCGGCGAGCGGCCGCGTTCTCAAGCGCCGCATTGCCTGCCACACGCCCGAACTGACATCGAGCGGCACAACGCTGTGCGCGGCGACGAACGGCACGCGGTTCACGTTCAGCACGACTTCGCGGATCCATACCGGCGTGCGCGGCGTGATGTCCAACGCGGCGGCTTCGTCGCGCCACGGCTGGCCGACCGCCTCACGCGTGACATAGACGGTGACATCGCCTAATTCACGCAAATGCGCGGTCAGCGAGCCGCCGCGCGTAAGCCAGTCTTTCTGATCAGCGGTGAAAGTGGGCAGCGGGCGCTCGCGCCACGCATGAGTAACGGCAAGAGGAGCTTTTGGCATACCCGAGATTATAAAACCAGACACGTGAATAGGAGGATTCGTATAGATGCCGGCAGACGCTCACAGGAGACTGGCGAACCGGTCGGGGTATGACCGGTGCTTGCGTCGGCTTCGCGACGAGCGGCGAATTCAACCGGTCGTTGCAACATCTCGAAATTTGGAGGTATTAAATAGGGCGACCGCGGGGCTGGGGCTCGCAACAAAC
>LGTG01000569.1 GCA_001190015.1 Candidatus Burkholderia crenata | reverse complement strand
CACCCAGACGGCGCAGCGCCCCGCTAGCTCGCTTCAAGAATCGAATCCGGGAGTTGACTCAACGCACGCGAGGGATCAGCGTCGACCAGTTGATCGGTACGCTGAAACGATATCTGACGGGCTGGCGTGGCTACTTCGGTTTCTGCGAAACACCCGGCGTGCTTCGGAAACTGGATGAATGGATTCGTCGGCATCTTCGCTGCTTCCTTTGGAAACAGTGGAAGCGCGGGCGGACTCGCTTCCAGAAATTGAGCGCACAGGGTGTGAACTTTCGGTCCCTTGGACTTCCCTCGGTTGGCCGTCAACCGGGTAACCGATCCGAACCGCCGACCCGTACGCACGGGGGTGTGGGAGGGGTCGGGCCGTGAGGCCTGTCCCTATCCCGATGCCTGCGAAATGTCTTGGAAGGTCCAGTGTGTTCCAGCTACATCCAAAGTTTGAGTGTTGTATTTTTTTGTTGTATCTTGGGTTTTTGGCCCGTGCGCGATTTCGCGTATTCAATACAATAGAAAATGCCCAAAATCTTACTGCATAGGTTTTCCCGGCTGGCGATTGTGAACGCCAAGCCTCGAGCGAAAACTTACTCCCTCTCTGACGGCGGCCGACTCTATATCCTCATTCAGCCAGACGGTGTCACTGACCGGCGTTATGGGGCCATTTCGGGATCGGCGTAAAGGCGCCACCGGCGCCAGGTGTTGAACGCGATTTGAACTTTCCAGATGAGTACACTCCGGTCTTTCTGAACGGAGTGTCTATGACCAACCGGAGGTTCGAATTGTTTGAGTACCGTCAAGTCCTTGTCCGCGTGCGGCAAGGCGATTCCGATCGCGACATTGCGCGCAGCGGCCTGATGGGTCGCAAGAAATTGACCGCGGTTCGTCGTATGGCCGGCGACCGCGACTGGCTGAAGCCCGGGCAGCCGTTGCCTAACGATACCGTGATTGCCGGCGTGTTCGGTCGCACTCCACATTTGCAGAGCACATGCGTGTCCACGCTCGAGCCGTTTCGTGAGCAAATCCGTGATTGGCATGACGCCGGGGTTCAGGGCACAACGATTCACCATGCGCTGAAACGCAATCATGGCTACACCGGCAGCTACTCGGCGGGCGGTACGCCGTATCCTGCTGGGCCTGAAGGCCGAACGCGGCTTACCGGCCACAACGATCCTCGAGTTTGCGCCAGTGGAGACCGCACAGGTCGATTTCGGCGCCGGACCCTTACTGACACATGAATCGGGCGCACAGATCAAGACGTGGTTCTTCGTCATGCCCCTCTGCTGGTGTTAGCGGCGGTGCAAATCCGACACTAAACGGCGGCGTTGGGTTGAATAGAAGCGAAGTGACCAGGAGCCGTTGCTGCTAGCCCGTGGTTGTCGGCTTGCTCGTGCTCAGAATGGATCGTCGACATCGGTCAGGCGAGCGTTCACGGGAGGCGCGCGTTGTTCGCGCTGTAGCTCGTGCAGTGCGAGCTGGTAGTGCGCGCAGATCCGCTCGCGTAGATCGTCGATGAGTTCGACGATGGCGAGCGCTTGCTCGGCGGACCAGTTGTCCAGGATCAGGAAGTCGAGCCCGCAGGTGATCCCGGAAGGCGACTGATGGCGCGTCATGATGTCTTCTTCTCGGC